>JAZSDJ010000070.1:0-16510 GCA_045531105.1 Eubacteriales bacterium
GAAAAACCTTACTGGGCTGACGAGGTTGTATGGCAAAATATTTGCCTTGAAGGAAAGAAGATAGGAGATATTGCACTCTTGTCTAAGAAATCGGCTCTCGCTTGTGGCATAAAGGTTCTTTCCGCTGTGCTGGTTGAACTTGATATGGACGCGCTTAAACCATTCAAATCAAGAACAAATCGCTACACACGACTTCCAGAATTTCCTATGAATGAATACGACATTTCGTTCCTTGTTGATTCAATGACAAAATGGAATGAAATCTATGAGGCAATTATGGGCAAAAAGAACGAACTTCTTCACGATGTTCGCTTTGTAGACGAATATAAAGGCAAACAAATTCCAGAGGGCAAAAAATCCATCACAGTTCGTCTTGTTATTGGTTCTGGCGAGAAAACATTGACAGGCGACGAAATTGAAGCCGTTGCAAAGAGTGTAGTTAAAAAACTCACAAAAACAATCGGCGCAGATGTAAGAACAAACTAAAATTAAAAGAGGGATGTTGCAACAAGAACCCACTTTGCAGAACCTTGTTGTTCGCAAGCTCGTAATAATCACAGGCCAAAAACAGATACTTTCCTCTTGAAAATTAAGTTTAAACAGTAGTTTTAGTAAACATTTTAAGGTTGAGAACTTGCAATTCGTTGCAAGTTCTCTTCATTTTGAATATCTGTTTTTTAAGCACAATCTGCCCTTAGGTGACCTCGCAAAAATTCTCCATTTTTATGGTCACGCAAAAAGTGTTGACAAACATCTATTGATAATGTAAAATAAAATTAGAAGATAAAAATCAGTAAGGAAATGCTTATTTTGAGTATAACTGCAACGAAACCATTGCCTTATTCAAACTTATAGCACATTAGCAAAAAATACCAAGCGAATGCTACTTTGTCCCAAAATGGGGAAACATAAAATTTGCATGCAGAAGTCGCAAATTTGGGTGTAAGGGATATTATCTCGATACCGTGTGTAAAAATACAAAAGCAATAAAGGAATATATAGCAGACTAATTCTTAACGCATTTGTACATCACCAATAGTATTAAGGCGATACCCGAAACTGAAACACCCCCGTTTTCACGGGGGATTTTTATTTCGTTGAAATAATAGATACATTGTATTAAAATGAAGGTGTATGATAAGCACAAAATTAAGGAGTTAAAATGAACAACGCAAAATATGTAGATCCTATAATAGGCACTGTTGGCGACGAACAAGAAACAAGTTTTCACGGTGGTGGTAAAACTCACCCTGGTGCGTGCTTGCCTTTTGGAATGGTACAACTCTCACCAGATACCACTACAAGTGGCGATAACGGCACAGGCTATAACTATTGTCAAAACACAATAGAAGGATTTAGTTTTAACCATATGAGTGGTATTGGCTGGTATGGTGACCTTGGTAACATTCAAGTTATGCCAGTTGTCGGAAAGACCGATTTGAGAAGTGGCAGTAACGACGAAACGCCACTTTTGAAAGGACAGAGTGGTTGGAAATCACCATTTTCTCACGAAAAAGAAATTGCAAAAGCAGGCTATTATTCCGTGCTTTTGGAAAAATACGATATACAAGCCGAGGCAACTGTATCTCATCACGCAGGATTTTTGCGTTTGACCTATCCAAAATCAAAAGACGCAGGAGTGCTATTTAACTTTTCTCGAAGAATTGCAGGAAAGGCAGATTTTCAAAGCGTAAATATCATAAACAATAAGCGCATAGAAGGCGAAATTAAATGCACACCAAAAGGCGGAGGATTTGGCAGGGGCGGAGGAAATATTTCTTATAACTTGTACTTCGTGTGCGAGTTTTCTTCACCTGCAAAAGAATTTAACTTTTTTTCAAATGAAGAATATCTCGAAAAAAACCTCTCATCATATTCAGGCGAAGATGTTTCTCTTGATGTTCGTTTTGATGCAAAGAATAACAATCAAATCGAACTCAAATGTGCAATTTCATACGCAAGTTTAGAAAACGCAAAAGATAATTTTGAGACAGAATGTGTCGATAATTCTTTTGATAATGTAAGAAAAATGGCAACTGATGTGTGGGAAAAAGCAATTTCGTGCATAGAAGTTGAAGGAAACGACCAAATTGATTTAACCCTTTTTCATACTTGCCTTTATCATACATTGTTAGACCCAAGAATAATGCTCGATTCTAACGGAACTTTCAAAGACGCAAACGGCGAGATAAAAACGCCAAATTACACACATAGGACAATGTTTAGTGGTTGGGATGTTTATAGAAGTGAAATGCCACTTCTTACACTCATACGTCCCGATGTTATAAACGATGAGATAAACTCACTTTTGAACATAGCGATCGCAAAAGGCACATCACTTCCAAGATGGGAACTTATGGGTAATGACTCGGGCTGTATGGTTGGTGACCCAGGACTTGTAGTTTTTGCTGACGCATATTTGAAAGGGATTTGTAATTACGATTATGAAAAGGCATATAATTTATGCCTTGCTTCTTGTAAGTGCGAAAAAGAGTTTGATAAAAAACCATTCAAATCGTTTCATTCAAATACTGAACAATACTTGAAAAACGCATACGTCGCAGGCTCTTTGAGCGAAACAGTCGAATTTTTGCTCGCAGATTATGCTATGTATAAATTGTCTCTTGCAATGAATAAAGAAAAAGAGGCAAAATATTTTCTTGAAAGAGTAGAAAAGTATAAAGAAAATTTCAATCGTCAAACAGGCTTTATGACCCCAAGAAACGAAAAAGGTGAATTTTTAGAAATCAAAGACGAATATGATACAACGGGTTGCGTTGAAAGTAATATCTTCCAACAATCCTTTTTCGCACCATATGACATAGAGGGACTATCAATGCTTTTTGGCAAAGAGAGAATGATAGAGTTGCTTGAAAGACTTTTTGAAAAAGCCGATTTTAGCGCACTTTGGAACGAAAACTATAATCATTCAAATGAACCTTGTCATAACTTAACACACTATTTCAATATTCTTGGATTGCCAGAAAGGACACAATATTGGACAAGACGAGTACAAAAGGAAGCGTACCGACTTGGCGCATTTGGATTTTGTGGAAACGAAGATGTGGGACAACTTTCCGCGTGGTATGTTTTGTCAGCGCTTGGATTTGCTCAGATTTGTCCTGCAAAAGATGAATTTCATATTAATACACCACTTTTCAAAAAAACGAAGACAAATCTTGATAAAAATTACCATTCTTGCAATGTAGATAATTGTTTTGTTATTGAGTGTGATAAAGACCCTCTTGAATTTCCATATATTAGCGAAATTTTCCTTAATGGTGAAGAACTTGAAAGAACTTATTTAACATATAAGGAAATAACAAACGGAGGAAGACTTTATTTGATTCTGAAAAAGTGAGCGAAATGTGATGAAATGTGGAAAATTCAGATACAAACTTTAAAACTATTGATTTTGCGTTAAAAGTATGTTAAAGTATATAATAGAAAAATATGTGCTTATTTTTAGGAGATAAAATGGCGAAATTTAAATGTACAAGTTGTTCGACTTCTTTTGAAGACGAAATAAATGGTATTGTTTGTTGTCCGAAGTGCGACAAGGTTGTGCCATTACCCCCAAATATGACCGATGACGAAAAAGAAAAGGTGTATAACGAAGCAATTTTGTCATCAAATAGAGTAAGACTTTCCTCTAATATAGAAGAGTTGATTTTTATATTTGAGCAACTCGGTGATTATCAGGATTCCCAACATCAGGCCGAAAGATGCAGAAACAAACTTGTAGATGCTAAAAAAGATGAAAAGTTTGCATTGGCAACCGATAAAATGGAACACGAAACCATTCGTAGTTGTAAAGAGGCAATCGCTCTTTTTGAAGAACTTGGCGAATGGAAAGGTGCATCTTTCAAAGCGGATGAGTGTAGAGTAAAACTCAATAACCTTCTTGTAAAAAGAGAACATAGAAGAGACCTTGCCGCAAAAATAACGATGATTTCTTGCGCTGTTATTATTGTCCTTTCGTTAATCGCATGGGCGATAATTCAATTTCTCGTTCCAGCAATAAGATACTCATGGGCTCTTAGTCGTATCGAAAAAGGTCAATACGATAAAGGTTATGCAATACTTGAAGACCTCGGAAATTATAAAAATGCACCAACAGAACTAAAAAAGAGTAAATATAATCGCGCACTTGTGTATGAAACAGATGGTGATTTAATTCTTGCTTGTGATTTTTATGACCAAGCCAGAGGGTATAGCGATGCAAACGCAAGGCTCTATAATGTTTGTAAACAACTCACTATAAAAGAACAACTTTCAGTTCTTGATATAGGAAGTACAGTTTTGTTTGGCGTTTACGAACAAGACCCCGAACTTGAAGGAAAAGAAACTATTGAGTGGATTATTGTTGACAAAAAAGGCGATGATGTGCTTATAGTTAGTAAAAATGTTTTGGAAGGCACTAAATATTCCGAAACCGCAAGTCTATGGAGTAAAAGTACACTTCGCAACTGGCTCAACGACTATTTTTACTTCAATTCATTCTCCTCAAAAGACAGATTTAATATAGTTCCAAAGACAATATCAACTATACACAGAAACACCGAGGGAGTTGAAAAATTCGATTCATCTGAGGATTTCATATTCTTGTTAAGTGATACTGAAATTGCATCATATTTACCAACAAAAGATGAAAGATGTGGCGAGGCAACCAAAAATCTTATTGAAAGAATTAACGCCACAGTACCACCTGTTATGCATATAAATCCAGGCAATAATTGCGCTCATTATTGGCTACGAACAATTTCTCCCGACGGAAATGTTTTGTATGTAAATGGATCGGGTGGAGTAAACGATGAAGGAAAAAATTGTATGAATGTTTTGGGCGTTCGACCTGCGTTGTGGGTAAGTACAAAAAAGACCTCAAATTAGATGAAGAAAAACCGATTTGGCAATCCAAATCGGTTTCTTTTTATTTTGATTTTTCGTAAATTTGTTTTAAAAGTGCTATCTCTTGTGCGTAACCATCAAGTTCGTTAGGAGTTTCAAGGCAAATTGGTAGAGAAGCGATTATAGGATTAGTGATAATTCTTGTAATACCTTCAAGCGTAAGATGGCCATCTCCAATTTTTTCGTGACGGTCTTTGTGTGCCCCTAACGGATTTTTACTGTCGTTTAGGTGAATTGCTTTCAATCTATCAAGACCGATAACCCTGTCAAACTCGTCAAGAACAGCCTGTGGATTTGATGCAATATCATACCCTGCGTCGCTAATGTGGCAAGTATCAAGGCAAACACCAACATGAGAAGAATCGTCAACAAGGTCGATAATTTGTTTTATTTCTTCAAAGGTTTTACCGATTTCAGAGCCTTTTCCTGCCATTGTTTCAATCAAAACAGTAGTTTTGTTGGCGTGTTTTAAAATTGCATTGAGAGTGTCGGCAGTTTTTCTAATGCCAACATCAACACCCTGCGACACATGAGAGCCTGGATGGAAATTGTAATAAGCACCTGGTAATTTTTCAAGCAAAGTAACCTCTTTGACCATCGTTTCCTTTGTGTATTGACGAATATTTTCGTCAGCCGCACAAGGGTTGAAAGTATAAGGTGCGTGTGCAATAATCGGCGCGAAATCATTTTCTATAAGAAGTTTTGAAAGAGCAGAAAGTTCTTCATCACTTGGTGTCTTGGAAGTTCCACCACGAGGATTTCGTGTGAAAAATTGGAAAGTTTTAGCACCGATAGATAAAGCAACCTTGCCCATATTTTCCCATCCACCTGAAACAGAGAGATGGCAACCTATTTTAAGTTCTTTCATATTTAAATTCCTATTATTAAATTACAAAATCAAATTCAAAATCATACATTGAAACGGAATCACCATCTTGACACCCCGCTTCGCGAAGTTTGTCAATCACACCACTTTTAAGAAGAACTCTTTGGAAGAATCCAAGTGACTCCCTGTCATAAAAATTGACTTGACCGACAAGGTTATAAAGCCATTCGCCCTCAACAACATAAGTCCCCTTGGAGTCCTTCGTAATAGTGATTTCATGGTCACCCTCAATAGACATGAGTTTGTCCTCGGGCGTGTAATCAGTTTCGTAAATTGTAAGAGGGGGGAGTTCTTCAAGTCTTTTCGCAACCAAGGAAACAAGTTCTTCTGTGTTTTCGCCAGTATAAGCCGAAATATATACAAGTTCCCAACCTCTATTTTTTACATAAGATTCAAATTCGTCAATATCGAAAGCCTCTTTGTCAATAGAGTCAACTTTATTCGCCACGATTATACGAGGTCTTGTTGCAAGTTCTTTTGAAAATCTTTCAAGTTCTGTGTCGATAGTTATAATATCATCAATAGGATTTCTTCCCTCAATGCAGGAAACATCTACAAGTTGAAGCAAAAGCCTGCAACGCTCAATATGTCTTAAAAAAGCATGTCCAAGACCGAGGCCATCACTCGCGCCTTCAATAAGGCCTGGAATGTCAGCCATAACAAATCCTTGTCCTTCGCGAACTCTCACAACTCCGAGATTTGGGGAAAGAGTGGTGAAGTGATAGTCGGCAATTTTAGGACGAGCATCGCTAACCGCAGCAAGTAGAGAAGATTTGCCAGCACTTGGCAAACCAACCAAGCCTACATCAGCGAGCATTTTAAGTTCAAGGGAAAGTTCCCATTCTTGTCCTTTTGTGCCACTTTTTGCAAACATAGGAATCTGTCTTGTAGGTGTAGCGAAGTGCTTGTTTCCCCAACCACCTCTGCCACCTTTGGCACAAATCCAATCTTCACAATTTGACATATCTTTGAGAATTTTTCCTGTTGCTACATCACGAATAATAGTTCCTTCGGGAACTTTAATAATTACATCAGCGCCGTTTTTTCCGTGGAATTTAGCACCACCGCCATCTCCACCGACTTCGGCAATGAATTTTCTTTTATATCTAAAAGCAAGAAGAGTATTTGTCCCTTTGTCTATGGTAAAAATGACATTACCGCCATTGCCACCATCGCCACCGTCAGGACCACCCTTGGCAACATACTTTTCGCGTCTGAAAGATACGCAACCATTGCCACCATTTCCCGCCTTTACATAAATTTGTACTTTATCAATAAACATTTTATCACCTACTTACTATTATGCATTTAGCCTTTGCAACTTTTCCGTTTCCAAGACTAATCATAAATTCCTCGCCACGCGAGAGTTTTACTCCCTTCACAAACAAAATCTCATCAACCTCGTATGCAGTAGTGGAAACTGAAACGAGAATTTCGGGCGCGGTGAGAATGTTATCAACATTACCAAGAACCTTTCCGTTAGAAGATAAAATTTCATCACCCATTGCGAAACTTGATGCAAACTCCTCGTCAAAAGACAAGATATAATTGACCTCGTGTTTTGGAGAAGTAAATTCGGAGATGTCGTTTCCAAACAAACAAAAGACAAACACAAAAATTCCAACACACAGGGCGAGAATTATAATTATATCAATCACATTAAAGCGAAATTCTTTTTTGTCGTTCATACCCCACCTCAATCATCAATAATCGGGTCTATTTCGTTACTTTTCATTCCGTCAAGCGCACTCTTTTCTTTTTGACGAGATTTTTTCTTGCGTTTAGGAGAGTGCACATATTTTCTCGTGGGAATGTGTGTTTGAATAGCATCTTTGTCAAGTTCTATATCGATGCTTGCAGTGAGAAAATCGGTTGAATGATTAACTTCGAGAGCATCGTAAACCTCGCTGTCGATTTTGATATATGCATACGAAAGAGCAAGACAAATTGCCACAAGAGCAATAATTGTAGGCTCAGCAAAGCAGTGTGAATAAAAACCTGCAAAGAAAATGCCAAAAGCGCCTATGAATCCTGCAATAGCATTTATTCTGCGGAATCTACTGTTTGTTTTAGCACAGTAAGAAAGAACAAGTCTTAGCATTACAATAATCGTAGAAATAAGCAAAATTAAACCGATAATACCGCAAGAAATAGCAAAATTAAGATATAAATTTCCTGCATTAGAAAGGAGTTCTTTGCTATGTGGCAATGTCTGAGCAAAAGCCTTTTCAAAAGCACTATCTCCAAGTCCCACACCAAAAGGATTGGATTTTATCATTTCAATCGCAGAAGAAAACAAATTAAGGCGATATTCGTGCGAATCTTTGGGCGAAACGAACAAATCAGTTAAAGTCTTGAAAATTTCTTCTGGTAAGGCATAATTTAAAATTAGCACTGCAACAGCACAACACAAAATAAAGTAAATTGAATTTCTGTTGAAAATAAGCAACATAAAAATGAGCATAGCGCAAACGCCAATGAAACCAATTTTTGAGAAGGTAAGAACAAGAGCGCTTAAATTAATAATGCTACAAACAACTCCTATTGTACGGGCTTTTGCAGTTTTACCTGAAAGAATAAAAAGCAAAAGGAAAGCAAGGCTGGCAACAATGTATAGAGCGAACGAGTCAGAGTCAGAAAAAGTAGAAGTTGCCTTTTCATGAATTGTAGCGAAAGCGTGCATTTTGCTCCAAACTATTCCAAATTTTCCAAGAATGTATTGTGCAATCGCAATAGCGGAAGCAATAGTGGAAGCAATAGAGAATGAAATTATACAGCGCTTATACCATTCTTTCGAACGAACAAGATTTGAAAGAACGAAAAATGCCGACAACAATGTGATAACAAGCAACATTTTCTTGGAAGAAGATACTATATCGAACGAAAAAAGCCCACCGTATACAATTACAAAGCAGATTATAAGCATCCAAAAGTCAATGAATTCAAATTTGAAAGTGCGTCTGCCAGAGATGCATTTTACAACATAGCAAATAGCAACATATATGCTTACCCCTGCCATGATTTCAACCGTGGTGAACGGCAGAGAAAGTATCATCAAAATAACACCAACTTCGGGGGTGATTAAAACATGATACGCAAGGAAAATAAGTCCGAATATTATCAAAGTCCAAAGAAGCCCGAAAAAGTATGAAATTACACTAAAAATGATTCCACAAAGCAACGCTATACTTGGAGAAGTGCGAACTTCGTCATCAGCGGTGTACCTGTAAATTTCATCACTCATTCCAAAAAAACCAAACATAATAGCATTACACAGTTTACCAGTAAACAATATGTTCGCTATTGATTTTTTCGAAAATACCATACCAAACCCTATAACAGCAATAACAATACCAGTTATAAGAGAGGACAAAGACCAAGTCAAAACAGGGATGTATCCTTGAACAAAATACATAATGGTGCTGAAAAACGCCATAGTCAAAAGGACAATTCCGTAATCCCTTGTCGAAACAGTCAAAAGAAAATGATGAAATTTAGGCACGACTTTAACAATAGGATTGTTTTCTATCGCACGCGCTATTTTTCTTTTTGTACGCTTTTGAGAATTATCTTTTTTTCTTTTTTTGATGCGATTCTTAAAGCGTTCATTTGTGCCATCATATGATGTGAAAAAATGACCGAAAATGCCACTTTTCATTTTTGATACAACCCAACCACTGAACTTTGAAAGAACCGATTCGGTCATATGTGTTTTTTGTTTGTTTTCCAATTTATCACTTCCTGTAAGGATTATTTCTTGTTTTTCTTTAAAATTTCTTTATGAGTTTCAATGTATGCTTGATACAAATCTGGGCGTCGCTCCTTGGTGAGTTCTAATGAGCGTTCAAGACGCCATGCATCAATGTTTGCGTGATGACCTGAAAGTAGAACTTCTGGGACTTCTTTTCCGCGGAATACGGGAGGACGTGTATATTGAGGGTATTCCAATAAGCCTGATGCAATGCTTTCATCTTCATAGCAAATCTCATCGCTTAAAACACCATCAACAAGACGAGAAACAGCATCGACAACGATGCAAGCAGGAATTTCTCCACCTGTTAATATGTAATCGCCAATGGAAATTTCTTCGTCAACGATTTCATCAATAACTCGTTGGTCAATTCCTTCGTAATGACCACAGAGAATAGTAATGTTGTCATATTTAGAAAATTCTTCGGCAATCGAATGATTAAAAATACGCCCTCTTGGTGACATATAAATTACTTTCGTTTTGCCCTCACCTTGCATTTTGCAAACAGCCTCGAAACAATCGCAAATCGGTTGAGTAGCCATAAGCATACCTTTTCCACCGCCATATGGTGCATCATCAACCTTTTTGTGCTTGTTTGTTGTATAATCTCTTATATCGTGAGCGAAAACAGAAATCAAACCATTTTTTTGCGCCCTGCCGATAATGCTTTCGCCAAGAACAGCGTTTATCTGTTCTGGAAATAAAGTTAAAATATCAAATCTCATTCAATCATACCTTCGATAGGTTTAATCATAATACCTTTTTCAAGAGAAATTTCAGAAACAAATTCTTTTATTGCAGGAATATAAGACATTTTGCCGTTTTCTCCTTCGACAACATAAATATCTTGCGCCCCACTGTTGATAACATCTTTTAAAATTCCGTATTTTTCGTTAGTGTCGGTATCGTAAACGCCAAGACCAATTAAGTCGGCAATAAAAAAGTCACCTTCCTTACGAGGAATATCATCTCTATGAGCATATAAGGTTTTCTTTCTCATAGTGCTTGCCAAATCAGCATCAGTTATACCTTCAAGATAAACAAGAGCGACACCCTTGTATGGAGAACACTTTAAAACTTTTAAAGAAGAGAAGTTTCCTTTTCCTTGTTCAACATAAACTTTTTTAAGCGAAGCAAATACCTCGTAGGAGTCACAAACATGTTTTACTATAAGCGCTCCTTTAAGCCCGTGAATAGCGGTCACAAATCCACACTCTAAATACTCTTTCATGGTCATTACCTCTTGAACTAATTACAGAACATAAAATTCCATTGTATATTCTATCATAATATAATAAAAATATCAAGTATATAAAATATAAAAAAGATAAAAAATATAGAAATTTCTAAAAAACACTTGACAAGCATTAAGTGTTGTGCTAAAATGCTTATACCTCAGGCAGAGAGGTTCTTTTTTTGCGCGAAAAAGCAAAAGAACTGAAAGGGCTTGAAATCTCTCTGTGAAGAGGGAGGTACAATGCGCATGGCGCATAAGAAAATGGGGTAAATCCCCAAATAAAACATGGAGGTGCCGAAAAAATGAGAGTCAAAATCACATTGGCGTGCAGCGAATGCAAACAGCGTAATTACGACACAAAGAAAAACAAGAAGAATAACGCAGAAAGACTTGAAATGAACAAGTACTGCCGTTTCTGTCGTAAGCACACCTTGCACAAGGAAACTAAGTAAGGAGGAAATTATGGCTGTAAAAGAAAAACAAGAAAAGAAACCGGGATTTTTCAAAAGACTCGGACAAAAATTCAAGAATCTCAAAAGTGAATTCAAGAAAGTAACTTGGGCTTCAAAGAAGTCTGTTTTCAAAAGTTTCTTTGTTGTAGTGGCATGCGTTGCTGTAATCGCACTTGCAGTTGGAATAGTAGATGTAGGACTTGCATGGCTATTTGAACTTATGGCTTCTAAAATTCCTTCATTTGGTGTGAAGTAATAAAGAGGTGCAAAAATGAGCGATTTTAACGAACTTACCGCCGGTCAAAAATGGTATGTTGTTCATACTTATACCGGACACGAAAACAAAGTAAAAAGTACTATTGAAAGAATAGTTGAGTCCAAAGGACTTCAAGACTACATTTTTGATGTAAAAGTACCAACGATTCCAGTTGCAACAACTGATGCAAAAGGTAACGAAAAAATCGTTGAGGAAAAAGTTTATCCAAGTTATGTTTTTGTAAAAATGATATTGAATGATGACACATGGCATACAATTCGATACATTACAGGCGTAACAGGATTCGTAGGACCTGGATCTAAACCTGTTCCACTTTCTGATGAAGAAGCCCTTGAAATCAGCGGAGAAGAAAAGGTTAAGGTTGACTTGTTCAACATAGGAGACGAGGTTGATATTATCGACGGAATCCTCGTAGGACACAGCGGTAGAATCAGCGAAATTTCCGAAGAAACAGGAGAGGTTACAGTTATCGTATCTTCAATCGGAAGAGAGATGCCTGTCAGCCTCGATGCAAAATGCATTAAGAAAAAGCAGTAATTATCAAGTCGGCGAAACACTTGAAGATTTCGCAAATAAGTGGGAGAGAGTAAATATGCAAGCTCTCGCGTAAACCACATAGGAGGAATATTTAAAATGGCTAAAAAAATTCAGGGTTATATTAAACTTCAAATCCCTGCTGGTAAAGCAACACCACAACCACCTATCGGACCTGCTCTTGGTCAATATGGTGTATCAATTCCTAACTTCACAAAGGAATTTAACGAAAGAACAAAGAACGATATCGGTTACATCATTCCTGTTGTAATCACAGTATATGCTGACCGTTCATTCACATTCATCACAAAGACTCCACCTGCTCCTGTTCTTATCAAAAAGGCTGCTGGCATCGAAACCGCATCAGCAACTCCTAATAAGACAAAAGTTGCAAAACTTACAAAAGAGCAAGTAAAGAAAATCGCTGAAACAAAGATGCCTGACCTTAACGCTGGTTCTCTCGAAGCAGCAATGAGCATGATCGCAGGAACCGCTCGTTCTATGGGCATCACTGTTGAAGAGTAAGATAAGGAGGTAACTTAGGATGAAAAAGGGAAAGAAATATATCGCAAGTGCTGAACTTATCGAATCAGCAAAACTTTATGATCCAGCAGAAGCAATGAAACTTGCATGCGAAACATCAAAAGCAAAATTTGATGAAACAATCGAAGTACACGTTCGTTTGGGCGTTGACTCACGTCACGCTGACCAACAAGTTAGAGGTGCAGTAGTTCTCCCACACGGTACAGGTAAAAAAGTTCGTACTCTCGTATTTGCTCGTGGCGACAAAGCAAAGGCTGCTGAGGAAGCAGGCGCAGACTATGTTGGCGCAGAAGATTATGTAGAAAAAATTACAAAAGAGAACTGGTTCGAGTTCGATGTTGTAATCGCTACACCTGATATGATGGGTGTTATCGGTCGTCTTGGTAAGGTTCTTGGACCTAAGGGACTTATGCCTAACCCAAAGGCTGGTACGGTAACAATGGATACTGCAAAAGCAGTTCTTGAAGCAAAGGCTGGTAAGATTGAATACCGTCTTGACAAAACAAACATCATCCACTGCCCAATCGGAAAGGCATCATTCGGTGCTGAAAAGATTGAAGAAAACTTCTCAACATTGATGAACGCTATTATCAAGGCAAAACCTGCTGCTGCAAAGGGACAATACATTAAGAGTTGTACAGTTGCATCTACAATGGGCCCTGGTATTAAAGTAAACGCTGTAAAAATCGGCTAATTTGGAATAAAAAACAAGAAAAGAGGCTTTTTGAAAGCCTCTTTTTTATTAAATTTGTTGGCTAATTTTTTATGCAGTTAAATAATACCTATGCAAATTATGTTTTTGTGGGTTTTTGTCGAATTAAAAACAAGCGCTCAAAAAGAACGCTTGTTTTTCTTCAAGGTTTAATTGTGAATTTTGAATTTAAGGCGAACACTGTCGGCAATCATCGCGATAAATTCAGAATTTGTTGGCTTTCCTCTGTTGTTTTGAATTGTATATCCAAAATATGAGTTGAGCGTATCAACGTCACCCCTGTCCCATGCTACTTCTATGGCATGGCGGATGGCTCTTTCAACTCTTGAAGACGTGGTAGAATACTTTTTAGCGACTGACGGGTAGAGAATTTTAGTTACAGAGTTTATAATTTCGCTATCAGAAATTGTCATAAGAATCGCTGTTCTCAAATATTGATACCCTTTTATATGAGCAGGTACCCCTATTTGATGAATAATTTTGGTTACTTGTGTTTCAATATCTTCTTTCGAGGGGTATTCGCTTCCCATTAAAGATTGGAATCTTGTTCTGGCAATGGTCTTTATGTGTTCACAAAGACTTGTGTAATCAAAAGGCTTTAATAAGCACATAGTAGCGCCTGCATTTGTTGCTTCAACAAATACGTTTTGATTTGATACCATTGATGCAATGATAAACGACGGGGCGAAATCACTTCCGAAGTTTATACCCTTGCTGTTTTTAATAAGACCAATACCGTCAAGTTTTGATAACCATAAGTCGGCAAGAACTATGTCTGGATGGATGCGATTGATTTTTACAAGCGCTTCCTCGCCGTTTGTAGCCTCTTCAATAAATCTAAAACCTTTTCTTGAAAGAGCATCCTTTGTTGAATGCCTTGTTTGTGCGTTCTCATCTGCTATGAGAATTTTAACATTACTCTCCATTTTTACACCTTATTCTATTAAAAATTTCTTTTGCCGACAATTTAATTTTACCATATTATGGAAAATTTTGCAACCCGTAATAATATACAAAATTTACAGGTGTTATTTGTGCATTTTCTCTATTTTTTACCAAATAAATGTCGAAAAGCGTAGAAAGCAAAAAAATTCGGAAATTTTCTAAAAATCGTGTTATGTGTAAAAAAATGTGATATACTGTATAAGCAAGAAACTTTAAGTAAAGGAATTTTATGATAAATTTTAAAAAAATAGAGAAGAACGATATTGAACGTATAAATAAATATCTTTTGCTCGATACAACAAGAAGTTGCGAAAAAACCGCTGGCGCAATTATGATGTGGCGTGACTTTTATGATATTTATTGGGCGATTTTTGACAAAACTCTTATCATTAAATATAATAATGAAGAAAATCCAACATATTTGTTACCGATTGGTGAAAATGTAAGAGGTGCAATCGAAAAACTTGGCAAAGTAACATATATCGGAGTTTGCAAAGAGAATTTGTCTGTTTTTGACGGCGACGATGTTGAAGTAATTCCATATAGAGAAAATTTTGATTATATTTACAACGCACAATCGCTAAGGACATTTCAAGGCAAAAATTTGCATAGTAAAAAGAATTTTTTGAATCGTTTTAAAGCGAATTATCAATATGAATTTGTTTTTGATGGGGAAAAAGAGCAACTTATGGAATTTTTTAAAGATATTGACCAAAAGCAACCTCATTATGACGAAACAGGTATGGCTGAACTTGATGAAACAATCGATATGATTGAGAATCGAGAGTTATTTCATCTTCACAGCGGAGAAATAAGGGTTGGCGAAAAAATAATCGCTGCAAGCGTCGGTGTTCAAATTGAAGATACTCTATATATTCATATAGAAAAAGCCGATAAAGAATATATCGGCTCATATCAAGCAATCGTTTCGGAATTCGCAAAAGCATTTCCAAACGCACAATTTATAAACAGAGAAGATGACCTTGGAGAAGAAGGACTTAGAAAATCAAAACTTTCTTATAAACCTTTGTATCTTCTTGAAAAATACATTGTTATAAGACATTAAAACACATTATCAAAACTAACAGTTCCGTGAATTTCAAGTTCATCAATGGATCTGATAAGCAAAGAATTAATCTCACTAATACCCATCGTATCGCCGTTTTCAAAATTGGCGCGTAAAAGTATTAGATTTTTTTCGAGTTCGTCAGTTTCTTTGTGTGGCACGGAAATGGAAATCATTAATCTATTATCATTCCAAATATCTTCAAGTTCCTTAATCATATCTATGTTTGGGGAACTTTTTATTTTATTAGCGAGTTGTTGCATTTCTTCTGAAACATTTGAAATAAACATAGTATTTAAAAACACAATAACGCATAACAAAATAAGAGCAATGAGTGAAAATGCAAAGGCTTTCATTTTTCTTCCTTTATTATTATATTAATTTTATTCTCATCATCAACAGTCATTAAAAATACATTTTTCAAGTCCAAATTTCTCTTTTTAAGTTGAGAAAAAACCCAATTTTCTTCCTTCCCACAAGAATGAATAGCGGAGAAATTGAGTGCTCCGTCAATTATCAATTCGTGTGCGACACCGCCATCTATTGCTTTGTCTTTTTTTAAAAACACAGATAATTTGCCGTTTTGTTCCAAAATAGCACAATCAACTTCGTCAATACTTCCGACATCTTTTAATCTGAGTTCGGAAAGTAGTTCGCTTATGCTTATTCTTAAACGAGACAATTCTTTTTGATTTAATACCCCTTTTTTTATGATTATGCTTGGCCCGCCCATGAATATTCTTCTGAACCAAGATGATTTTGTTACAACAAATGAAGTTATAACTTCCATAGAAAATAAAAATATAAGAGGGATTATTGAATACGCAATAGGAATTGAAATGTCTTGTATTGGATTTATCGCAAGTTCTGAAAGCATAAAAGTCGTTATAAGTTCCGAGAGTTGCATTTCGCCAACTTGCCTTTTTCCCATCAATCGAATTGCAAAGGTGAATAAAACATAAATAATTGCAGTTCTTATGAGTACAGTTGCCATAGTAATCTCCAAGTGTTTTTGAATATTTTGGACAAAAATAAACAAAATATACTTATAAATAATTAAATTTATGTATATTTTACAAAAACTTAAAAAAACTTTAAAAAAAGTGTTGACAATGCGAAAAAAGTGTGGTAGAATAGCAAGGCTGACGAAAAGAAAGACAGCGAAAAAAGATCCTTGAAAATTGAACAAGAAGGAATTA
>JAZSDJ010000047.1:0-36083 GCA_045531105.1 Eubacteriales bacterium
CCCAAAACTCATTCTTCGTTTCGGGGAACCCCTATCACGCGAACCCCCAAAACTCATTCTTCGTTTCGGGGAACCCCTGTGCGACGGCAGACGATGGCTATCTTATGATAGTCGAGGTTAACAACGAGGAGTAACAGCGCAGGGTCCTCAAAGCGAACTTGCAGAGCTTTGGGGTTCCAAGCAGCGCATAACGCAGTTTATTCCTTTTGAAATTAGTCTTCGATGCCAAGCGCCGACAAATCAAAATCTCCGTCGTCTGGAATGTCAAATTCTCCATCGTCGTCAGAGCCTTCGCCGTTCGCTATTTTTGCTTTGATTTTGTCTTCGAGTTCTTTCATAAGTTCTTCCGAGGATTCAAGATGCGCGCGCATTTTGTCTTTTCCTTGGATTTTGGTATCTCCATAGGTGAAGAATGAACCACTCTTTTCAACAATGCCAAGTTCTATTGCCATATCAACGATTTCTGTTGATTTGGAAATTCCCGAGCCGTAAAGTATTTCAAATTCTGCAACCTTAAATGGTGGAGCGACTTTGTTTTTAACAACCTTCGCTTTTACTCTGTTTCCGTACGCTTCGCTTCCGTTTTTGAGTGTTTCGCTCTTTCTTATGTCAATTCTTACTGATGCGTAGAATTTAAGTGCGTTACCACCTGTGGTTGTTTCTGGGTTTCCATACATAACGCCTATCTTGCTTCTCAACTGGTTGATAAAGATAAGTATGCAGTTTGACTTGTTGATTGCGCCTGCGAGTTTACGAAGTGCCTGTGACATAAGTCTCGCTTGAACGCCCATATGGCTGTCACCCATTCCACCCTCAATTTCTTGTTGTGGTACAAGCGCTGCAACAGAGTCAATTACGATAATATCAACCGCTCCCGAGTTTATAAGGGTTTCAGCGATTTCGAGCGCTTGCTCTCCGTTGTCAGGTTGAGAAACCAAAAGTTCGTCAATGTTTACGCCTATCGCTTTTGCGTACACAGGGTCAAGTGCGTGTTCTGCATCTATGAACGCAGCCGTTCCGCCTTGCTTTTGGCTCTCTGCAACAGAGTGAAGCGCGATTGTTGTTTTACCAGATGATTCCGGACCATAAATTTCGATAATTCTGCCCTTTGGAAGTCCACCAACACCGAGAGCAAGGTCAAGTGTGAGCGAACCTGTGGAAATTGCTTCAATTTTTATGTCAGGCGCGTCACCTAAACGAATAATTGAGCCTTCTCCGTTGTCTTTTCTAATTTGCGCAAGCGCTGTATCAAGCGCTTTTCTCTTTTGTTCAGCAATGCTGAGTTCAGCGCCCTTCTTTTCAGTTTTTGTGGATTTTTTTGCCATTTAGTATCTCCTTGTATGTGGGATTGACAATGATTGTTGTTTGATTTAACGAACTTGATGAATTGCGACAGAGTCGCGTTAATTCGTTTTTGATGAATTGCGAACAGAGTTCGCATGAATTGACACTTCGTGTCATGAATTGAGGCTGTCGCCTCATGAATTCTCGCACAATTAAGCTACACTTACTCGCGCTTGCTTAATATATATTTTAATAATCGCCTCAATTTTTATCTCTCCTTGTGCTCCATTATATGAACTCTATTGCACTCCGTTCATAATCTAACCAACATGGAGAAAACGGAGTTTTCGAGAATTTATGGAGTGTTTGAAAAACATGAGAATTCATGGAGCATTCGCAGAATGCGAGAATTAATGCCGAAGGCAATTCATTAATATGCAATTCATTGAGCGAAGCGATTTATTGCATATCGACGAGCGCAAATGCGCTCCCATTTTAAGTTCAAAAAGCAAGAATTTCATGACGCATCGCAAATGGCGGACTACGCCGTACGATGACGGTCGCCAGTGAGGAGCAACACAGAAATTCGACGCTTATTTGGACTTAAAATCAGTATGTTGGGCTATCAAGTCGCCATTCTCCTAAATCCTTATTGTAAGTAACAACCACCTCAATATCGAATGGCTCTTCACCTTCTTCTATTATGGCAGGGAGTGTGGCGATAATTTCGTTTCTTTTGATTTTTTCTATTTTGATTTTTGTTGTGTCGTATTTATACACTTTTTTTACGGAGTTTTCGTAGTTTACATTAACTGTAAGATAACCTGTGTCGCCTACTATGTATCTTGCGTAGATTGGAACTCCCATGTTTTGAGTTCCTGAAAAATACATGTTTATCATATCGTCAGCCATACGCTTTGAAAAAACCGCTTTTGTTTCTACCAAGAGGTCGTTTCTAACTTTGTATGATGCGTCTTCTCTGACATAGTAATAGTCGCCTGTATAGTGGTTTTCCATATCAGCGGGTAATCCGTCACCATAATAAACCTGATTGAGCGAATACGAACGGTCAACAAGGTCTTTTACGATATCAAGCGCCTCATTTTCACCGTCAACTCGCGCACAGGAACAAAATGTTCCCGTGGCAAGCAAAAGAGTGAGCGCTAATAGTAATATTTTTTTCATTATTCAGCATCCTCTGGGGTGCTTGGTGCATCAGTTACAGGGGCAGATGTGTCAATATTTTCAGCATTTTGTGCGTTTTCGTTATCTACTATCTCTGTTGCCTCTGCGTTTTCTGTTACCTCTTCGTCCTCATCGACTGCGTCGGTAAAGGTCATTTTTGCAACCTTTGTTCCATCTGCAATACGCATTACGCGCACGCCTGATGCGCTTCTATTATAAACAGGAACTTCACTAACAGGAGTTCTTATAACAACACCTGCGTCGGTAATTGCCATAATATCTTCGCTTTCGTCAACTGCGCCGATTGTCGCAAGTTTTCCTGTCTTATCGGTTACATTGTGTGCGCGAACACCGAAGATACCACGATTTCTTGGCTCGAAGTCGCTAAATTCGCTTCTCTTACCAAATCCGTTTTCAGTTACTGTCAAAAGTTTCTTTGTTTCGTCAACGATAACCGCTCCACAAACTACATCATCGCCACGAAGTTCAATACCACGAACACCGCGAGCGGTTCTACCAACGATAGATACTTTGTCTTCTGTAAAGCGAACGCCTTGTCCGTTCTTTGATGCGATAATAATGTCGCTATCTCCCTTAGTGTGTCCAACAAAGATAAGTTCGTCGCCTTCGTCAAGGTTGATTGCAATCTTACCGCCCTTGCGTTGATATTCGTATTCCTTAACTCTTGTGCGTTTAATTACGCCCTTGCGAGTTACCATTACGAGATATTCATTTTCCTCAAATCCTTCAAGCGCCACCATTGCGGTTACTTTTTCGCCCTTTTCAATCTCGATTATATTGATAAGGTTAGCGCCCTTAGCGGTTCTTGAACTTTCAGGAATTCTATATACCTTTCTTACGAAAATCTTACCATTATCGGTAAACATAAGAAGGTGTGAGTGTGAATTTGCAACGAGAATGTTCTCAATAAAGTCCTCGTCCTTTGTTCCCATTGCCACAAGACCTTTACCTCCACGGTGTTGAGCCTCGTATGTGTCAGCGGGTATTCTCTTAATATAGCCTGAATTTGTAAGAGTGATTACGCACTCATGGCGCTCAATAAGGTCTTCAAGGTCGATTTCGTCGTCGCTGTCGATAATCTCTGTGCGTCTTTCGTCTGCGTATTTTCTCTTGATTTCTTCAAGTTCTGTTTTGATGATTTCTTTAATCTTGTTTTCGTCAGCCAAAATCGCTGTGAGTTCTGCAATAGTTGCGTGAAGTTTTGCAAGACGCTCCTCAACCTTTTGTCTTTCCATTCCAGACAAACGGCCAAGTGTCATTTCTACAATCGCTTGTGATTGCTCCTCGGAGAGCAAGAACCTTTCTCTGAGTTTCTCTTTCGCTACCGCTGTGCTTTCACTTCCACGAATGATTGAAATTACCTCGTCGATATTGTCAATCGCTATCTTATAACCCTCGTAAATGTGAGCCTCCGCTTGCGCTTTTTTGAGGTCAAAACGAGTTCTACGCTGAACGATTTCTTCTTGATATTTGATATATTCCTTCAAGATTTCACGAAGTCCAAGTGTCTTTGGCTCGCCATTTACCAAAACGAGCATATTCATAGCACAAGTGTCTTGAAGTTGTGTGTTTTTGTAAAGTTGGTTAAGAATTACTTGAAGGTTCGCGTCGCGACGGCACTCAATTACAATTCTCATTCCCGCACGACCACTCTCGTCGCGAATACCCGTAAGTCCTTCTACCTTTTTGTCTTTGTGAAGTTCCGCTATTTTTTCAATAAGTTGTGACTTGTTTACCATATATGGTATTTCTGTTACAACTATTCTGTGTTCTTCTTCCTCGCATACTGCCTTTGAACGAACGCTTACTCTGCCCTTTCCTGTGGTATATGCGTCGATAATTCCGCGTTTTCCGTAAATTGTTGCATAGGTTGGGAAGTCTGGACCTTTTATGTATTCCATCATTTCCTCAACGCTCGCGTCGGGATTATCAATTAAGTGAATTGTTCCGTCAATTACCTCGCCAAGGTTGTGAGGTGGAATGTTTGTCGCCATACCTACGGCAATACCTACGCTTCCGTTTACCAAAACATTTGGGAAACGAGATGGAAGTACAGTTGGCTCTTTACGGCTGTTGTCAAAGTTTGGAACGAAGTCAACAACATCTTTTTCAATGTCAGCCATAAGTTCGTTTGCAAGTTTTGACATTCTCGCCTCTGTATAACGATATGCAGCGGCGCCGTCACCATCAACGTTACCAAAGTTTCCGTGTCCGTCAATGAGTGGGTGACGAAGTGAGAATGGTTGAGCCATTCTTACAAGCGTTCCATATACCGCTTGGTCTCCGTGTGGATGGTATCTACCAAGCACGTTACCGACGGTTGTCGCTGATTTTCTAAATGGTTTGTCCGAGGTCAAGTGGTCCTCGTACATAGCGTACATTACACGTCTTTGTCCAGGTTTCATTCCGTCCCTGACATCAGGCAACGCACGCGATACAATTACGCTCATTGAGTATTCAAGAAACGCTTCTTTTACTCTTGACTCAATATTGCGATTTACTATCATCTGCTCAATATTTTCATAATCAAGCACATTGTGTTCTTTTTCCATTGTTTACTCCTTCTGATTTGCGAGTATATTTCTTCGTTTTGTGTCAAACTTTATTTTTAATTTAAGGTGATGAATTGCACACTTTGTGTGCATTAATTCTCGAACGCGTTGCGTTCTGCGACTCGCTTTGCTCGCGTGCATATCTTCCACCAGCCAATCGCGCTTCGTCTCAACTCGCGTTCTTGGGGTGTCACCTACATTGTATCAACTCTATTACACTTTTCTCGTTCGTAATCTAACCAACATGGAGCGAGTGGAACGAGCGAGAATTCATGAGGCTTTGCCTCAATTCATGAACGCTTGCGTTCAATTCATGGAGCAAAGCGAGAATTAATTGTTCGTTGAAAATTTAAATATCTAAGTTTTCTACGAACTTCGCATTCGTCTCTATAAACTCTCTTCTCGGCTCTACTTTGTCGCCCATAAGAAGTGAGAATACTTCGTCGCATTTCATTGCGTCGCCTATTTCTACTTTGATTATTGTTCTTGTGTTTGGGTCCATTGTGGTCTCCCAGAGTTGTTCTTTGTCCATTTCTCCAAGACCTTTATATCTCTCCGCTTGTCCACCACCGATTTCTTCAAAGATTTTATCTCTTTCTTCGTCGGAGAAGGCATATCTTTCAATCTTGCCCTTTGTTATCTTATAAAGTGGTGGCTTTGCCAAGAATATATGTCCGTCGTCAATAAGTTGACGCATATGACGGAAGAAGAATGTCAAAAGGAGCACTTGAATGTGGCTTCCGTCAACATCGGCATCCGCCATGATGATGATTTTTCCATATCTCAATTTCGCCGGGTCAAATTCTTCGCCTATTCCACAGCCAAGGGCTTGAATGATTGGTATGAGTGACTCATTTGAGTAAACCTTATCAAGTCGGCTCTTTTCTACATTGAGAACCTTACCCCGAAGTGGCAATATCGCTTGGAATCGGCTATCTCGTCCGTCCTTCGCTGAACCACCCGCAGAGTCTCCCTCTACGAGGAAGAGTTCTGTATATTCGCTTCGTCTGTCTTGACAGTCAGCAAGTTTGAGTGGCAATGCGGAACTTCCAAACGCGTCTTTTCTTCTCGCAAGTTCTCTCGCTTTTCTCGCTGCCTCTCTTGCTTTCGCCGCGTCGCAACTCTTTCCTATTATCTGTTTTGCAATATCTGGGTTTTCCTCATAAAATTCGCTGAGTTTTTCTACAACTATTGCATCTACTATCGTTCTGATTTCGCTATTGCCAAGTTTTGCCTTGGTTTGTGACTCAAATTGCGCGTCGGGGAGTTTTACGGAAACTATGGCGGTAAGTCCCTCTCTTGTGTCCTCGCTCTTCAAGTTTGCATCTGCATCTTTTAGGTAACCAAGTTTTCTTGCGTATGTGTTTGTTACTTTTGTGAGCGCATTTTTAAATCCTACCTCGTGCGTTCCACCGTCAATGGTTGACATATTGTTCGCAAAGGTTACTATGCTCTCTGTGTAGGTATCATTATATTGCATTGCGACCTCTGCGGTGATGTCGCCTTTTTCCGCTTTCATATAAATGATATCTTCATGTATCATTGATGCGTGTTTGAGTCCGTTTATATATGTTACAAACTCTTTAATTCCACCCTCTGCACAAAGGTCGTCCTCACGATAGCCCTCGTAAGCGTTTCCTTCCTCGTCTTTGAGTTCTATCTTCTCACGCTCGTCTCTTAATATAATTCTAATTCCTGCATTGAGGAACGCTTGTTCTCTTAATCTTGTAAGAAGGGTTTCATAGTCAAATACTACTTCTTCAAAGATTGTCGCATCAGGCTTGAATCGCACATAAAGTCCGTGCTTGCCCTCAGGCGCTTTGCCTGTATGCTCAAAATCTCTTACAACTACACCCTTTTCAAATCTTTCGGTGTATCTTTCTCCTTCATGGCAGTTCTCTACCTCTAACCACTCGGAAAGCGCGTTTACTACCGACGCTCCAACTCCGTGAAGTCCACCAGATATTTTGTAACCGCCACCGCCAAACTTACCACCTGCGTGAAGTACCATAAAGATTACTTCAAGTGTAGGTCTGCCAGTCTTTGCGTTTATTCCCGCTGGCGCACCACGGCCGTTATCTTGTACCGATACACTTCCGTCTGCGTGAAGTATTACTTCTATCTTGTCACAATAGTTAGCCATCGCCTCGTCTATTGAGTTGTCTACTATTTCGTAAACAAGATGGTGAAGTCCTCTTATTGAGGTTGTTCCGATGTACATTCCTGGACGCTTTCTTACCGCCTCTAAGCCTTCCAAGACCTGTATCTGTTCGTCGCCATAAATTTTTTCGTCTGCCATTACTTTATTCCTTTCGCCATTTGGCTTAATTTTCAAAATATCTATGATTATGCTATATACATACTTTTTCTTTACTGAAAAGAAAAGGTATCAAAAAGAAAAGTTGTAAAATTAATTAGTATGAATCAACGGACGAGTGTCCGAGGCAAGTGGTGAGCCACCGCGAGCAACCTTCGTATTAATTCCACACTTACTCGCCACTACATATTTTTATTATATCAATTAAAAACGGACAAAACGGACAACTTTTTAAAAGTGGCAAATTTTTATATTTTTGTTAGCCCTGCAAGAATAGTGCTTACATTGTGTTCAGCCAAATAAATTGTTCCGTCTTTCATTATTACAAATGATTTTGGCAAGTCATAGCCAAGAGTTACTACTCTGCCGTTTTTTTGTGCTTTATTTAAATACGCGCGCGTATGCGTAGATACTGTCGCCGTGTCAAGGTCAAATATCGCCTCAACTTCACACGAGCGAACGTTTTTATTACTTCCTAAATATAAATACATATTTTTTTAATGCAAGGTGCAAAGGCAACTATTCCTCGCCTTTCTCCTCCACTTTAATTTCTTCCTCACCAAAACAGTTTTTTTCACACCTTTTTCCGTCTTGAAGATAAATAAAGGTTGTTTCCTCTTGTGTGAAATAGTTTGGTTCGCACGAGGTTATTATAACTTGTCTATTATTGATGTTTGAAAGGACATATTTGCGTCTTGACACATCAAGTTCTGAAAGAACATCGTCAAGCAAGAATACAGGGTACTCTCCTGTATGCTCTTTGCTTATCTCGCCCTCTGCCATTTTCATTGCCAAGGCAAGCGAGCGTTGCTGTCCTTGCGATGCATAAAGCCTTGCATCTTTTCCGTTTAGTTCTATTTTTAAGTCGTCTTTGTGTATTCCATACACTGTCGCTCCATATCTTATCTCTCTTTCAAGATTTTCTGTCAGAAGTACAGCGTATCTGTTTTTGAGTGTTTCTCGCGAAGAAAAATCCTCGCCTTGTGCGTTGGTTTCGTATGTGATTTTCGGAACTTCGCGCCCGTCTGTCATTTGAGAGAAAAATTCCTTTACCCAAAAGTCGAGTTTCTTTACATATTCGTTCCTTGCATCCGCTATGTCTGCACAAATTGATGCAAGTTCGCTCGAATAAAAGTCTATCGTTTCTCTGTATTGAGCCCTCTCGACCTCGTCCATTTTGAGTATTGCATTTCGCGAACTCATTACACTGTTATATCTCGTCATTAATTTGATATATACAGGCTTTAATTGGCTTATCGCTACATCTAAAAATCCCCTTCTCACACTCGGTGAGTCGCTTATAATTCCAAGATGCGATGGGCAAAATAGCACGGAACGAAATTCGCCAATAATATCTGCCGTCTTTTGTACCTTTGAACCGTTTTTGTAAAACGCCTTCGGGCCAGAACGCGATATTTCAACGCCTATCTTCTCGCTCGCTCCTCGCTTTTCATATTCCATAAGCGAATACGCAACATTTTTGTCAAAGCGTATGAGTTCTTTGTCTTTGAGCGCACGAAAACTCTTTCCACGCGCAAATAAGTATATCGCCTCTATTATGTTCGTCTTGCCTTGCGCGTTGCGCCCGCATATTACATTCACCGTCGGCGAAAACTCTATTCTCTCTTTTTCTATATTTCTAAATTCTGTTAATTCTATGTTTTTTACAATCATATAAATACAAGTTGCGTCTGTGAAGCGTTAATTCTTTTTTGATGAATTGCGCACACGCGAACCCCCAAAACTCATTCTTCGTTTCGGGGAACCCCTGAGCGTTGGCGCATTAATTCTCGAACGCGTTGCGTTCTCCATAAATTCTCAAACACTGCGTGTTTTCCATGAATTCTCACGCACATTTCAGCAAACTTAATTGTTTAACTCCTTGTGCGTTCCATTGTATGAACGCTATTACACTTAGAATTAATTATTTTTTGCTGTATTAATAGACGCTATCAATATTTTTCTTATTTTGCTATTTTTAGAAAATAAATCTCTATAAATGTTGTCTGAAATATTTCCTGTTTCCTTTAAAATATCAAGCCAATACCCAGTTTCGTGATTTTCTTTTAATGTAATTTTTAATTTGTTACAAAAATCTGCCTTGCTACTTGCATAATTTGCTTCGTGAATATTCGCTCCTATACTTGTTCCGCTCCTCATTAGTTGAACTGCGATACTTTTTATTTTATTGTTTTCTTGCAAATTTACTGATAAATTTAAAATATCTATTGCAAATTCCTTAGATAATTTTAATAAAATATTATCCTTCATTTTTTAATCCTTTTCTATCTAATATGGAGCGAGTGGAACGAGCGAGAATTCATGAGGCAACAGCCTTAATTCACGAACGCTTGCGTTCAATTTATGGAGCAAAGCGAGAATTAATCATGAATAACTAATTTTGCTTTACCAAAATTAGTTATTCATTCTAAGTGGCATCACAAAATATTTATATGTCGCATCGCTCTTGTCCTGTGGCTCAATAAGTACGCCGTGGAGAGGGTTATTATACGACATTTTGATTTCTCCGTCGTCTATTACTTTGAGTGCGTCAAGCATAAATTTACAGTTAAATCCGATTACCATTCCTTCGTCGGTTTCTTTTCTTATTTGAATTGTGTCAAATGCGTTTCCATTTGAACTTATTGTTGACACCAAAAGGTTGTCTTCAACTGTGAATTTTACATATGAACGAATACTTCCCGCTAAACGGTCCTCTACTATGAGCGAACTTCTTTCAAGCGCTCCACGAAGCGCTGAGGCGTCAAGATATGTTACTACCTTGTGTGATGTTGGAAGTATTCTGTTATAGTCGATATACTCGGAGTCAATCGTCTTTGAGAAGAACATATATGTTCCAAATTTGAAAATGATATATCTTCTTGTAAGTCTTATCTCTAATGCATCTTCTGTGTCTTTTGTCATTTTGAGTATGTCAGAAAGTGTTCTTCCTGGTACGATGAATTTGAGATTGAGATTTACAAGGTCTTTGCTCCTGTTTTCAAGTTTGATTTCCTTTTCACAGTATGCAAGTCTGTTTCCGTCACACGCAACTATTAACATATTGTTGTCGGTGATTTTAAAGTACGCTCCGTTAAATACAGGACGAGCGTCGTTTTGTCCTATCGCAAAGTATATTCTGTTTACAAATTTTCTGAATAAATATTGTGGTATCATAAATCCTCTCTCTCCATATATTTCTGGAAGAGGTGGGAATTGGTCGCCAGGTAATGCCTTTATATCAAAGTGCGAAAGTCCTGACTCTATTCTCGCTGAAAATTTGTCGTCAACACTTACTTTTATGTCGCCAGCGGGCATTACTTTCAATATTTGAAGAAGTTTGTTCGCGTTGATTACTACATCGCCTTCTTCTTCTACTCTCGCTACTATTGAGGTTCTAAAACCTTTTTCCATGTCTTGTGTCTCAATTACTACCTTGCCGTCTTCTGTGCATACAAGGTGTACGCCTTCGAGATTTGCCATTGTGTTCTTTCCCGCTACTGTGTAAAGCGCTGGGGTCAATCCATTCATTAATGTGTCTCTGTCAAAAATTACTACCATATTTACTCCTGTCTCTTACTTTTTCTTTGCTGAAAAGAAAAAGTAAGCAAAAAGAAAAGTTATAAATTAATTTCTATTATTTTAAAATTACCGCTAAACTAACACTAGTCTGCCACCCGAGGCTCTCGGGCCCGTGGGGGCTTCCCCACCTGAAAATAAAAAGATACCAAAAAGAAAAGTTATAAATTAATTTTCTATTATTTTAAAATTACTGCTAAACAAACACCAGTTTGCCTGTCGGGGATTCCCCGATAATTTTGTGTTTCGTGTTGCTTTTTTAAATTGTCGTGCCGTATTAATGAGTTTATACTAAATAAGCACGAACATTTGCCACCCGAGGCTCTCGGGTTTTCAACGGGGAAAACGCGTGGAAAAGTGATTTTTTGGAAAATTTTAAAAAGTGTTAGTTTTCCATTAATTTTCCACTTTATCAACTGGGGAGTTGTCCACACTGTTGTGTTGATAAATTTTTTCAAAAATATTGATAAAATCAGTGTTCTTTGAGTTTTCCAACAAATCCAACAACTCTACTACTACTGCTACTACTAAATTATATTTCTTTCTTAAAGAAAACAAGAAAAGAAAAAGTTGAAAAAGTAAGCAATTAAGGTGTTTTTTATGTGGTGTTGTGTGAACAACGGAGGCGTCCCCGTGGATTAAATCCGCGTTAGTCTTATATAAATTTTTTAATTAACCACGAAGCGTTTTTCTTTACTATAAAAGTAAGTAAAAAAGTTATAAATTAATTTTCTGTTATTTTAAAATTGTCGTGCCGTATTAATGAGTTTACACTAAACTAACACGAACTTTTGCTACCCGAGGCTCACCGGAACTATTGATTTAGTGAGCGAATAAGTTCTTTTATATCAAGAGCGAAATCGTTATCTTCTGCCATTCGGTCTTTAACAAACTTTTCGCTTGAAACAAGAGTTGAACGGTCTCTGTTTAAAATCTTCGCAATTTGTGATTGTGAAAGCGATGTTATCTCTCTTGCAATATAAACACAAATATGACGCGCTAAAACAATTTCTTTGTTTCTCTTGCTTGATAAAATATCTTCTTTGCTGATTCCATACTTTGTTGATACGGAAATGAGTATTTCTTCAAATTTCTTTGAGTCGTTTTCTTTCGCCTGTGCAAATTCCTTTGTAACATCTTTTACTTTTTCAAGTGTTATCTCTGAGCCTTGCAAAAATTTCATCGCACCAAGTTTTTTTACAATTCCTTCAAGTTGACGAATTGATGAGGTAACATTCTCTGCAATGTATTTCAAAATTTCGCTCGATAAGTAAATATTATGTTGTTTTGCTTTTTGAGAAAGAATTGCAAGTCTTAAATCGTAGTCTGGTAATGAAACATCTGCCAAAATTCCTGACATAAATCTTGTTCTAAGTCTTTCTTCAAGTGTTCTAATTTCGTATGGTGGACGGTCAGAGGTTAAAATGATTTGCTTTCTTTCTTCATAAACTGCATTAAATGTGTTGAAAACTTCAAGTTGTGTCGCTTCTCTTCCCGCAACAAATTGAATATCGTCTATCAAAAGAACATCAACTGCACGAAGTTTTTCTCTAAATTCCGCTGTCGTTTTATATCTTATTGCCTCAACAAGTTGATTTGTAAATTCTTCGCCTTTTATGTACATTATTTTCTTGTTTGGAAAACGATGCGCGAGTCTGTTCGTTATCGCATAAAGTAAGTGCGTTTTTCCAACTCCACTTGGACCATAAATGAATAACGGATTATAAAGGTTCGCTCTGAGCGTTTCAGGGTCGTTTAAATCTTTGTCCGCTACTGCACGCGCTGCCGCATATGCAAACTCGTTTGATGAACCAGATATGAAGTTGTCAAATGTGTAATCAGAACGATAATTGTCAAGAATTACTATGTCGTCTGATTTTTTAGCCTCGCCACGCTCGATTTTTGAAATTTTTTCAACTGTCGGTGCTGAAAGGTCCATTTCTTCGTTTTCCGTTGAAATTATCACTATTCTTGGCTTGAAACCAACTACCTTCTCAGTCGCTTCTGCCATCTCGTCAGCAAATATGTCAAGTATTACATTTCTTTTGGCGTTGTTCGTCGTTGTGAACATCGCTTCTTTCGATGTGAGGGAAATTAATTCCATATCTCCAAACCATAAATTATATGCAGTGTCTGGATGTTTCGTTTTTAAAATCTCTGATATGGGTTCCCATATACTTCTTAATTCCGCCATTTTTTACTCCTGTCTCTTACTTTTTCTTTGCTGAAAAGAAAAAGTAAGCAAAAAGAAAAGTTATAAATTAATTTTCTATTATTTTAAAATTACTGCTAAACTAACACCAGTTTGCCACCCGAGGCGCTCGGGCGCGCGCATAGTTATTCAATATTATTATATAATAAATATTAATATATGTCAATAAATAATAATAAAAAATTCACAAAAAAAGTGGAAAACTCAAAAGAAAAATATTAAATAAAAAAGAAGAATGACGGACTCGGTGCGGACTCGGTGCGGACCGAGAGCCAATCTCCGCATTTGTCTCATATAGTTGCTTAATTAACCTCGAAGCAATATAATTAAACGGACAATCTCGGTGCGGACTCGGTGCGGACCGAGAGCTAAACTCCGCATTTGTTTCTCGTTAATTGTTCAACCAATCACGAAAAACTCGGTGTGAAACCAGAGGCAAGTTGTGCGTTTATTTTGTATTGATTTTTTAATTTGTTTACCATTTTTCACTTGTTTTCTTTTTTGGTATCTTTTTTCTTCTACCAAAGAAAAAAGTACATATAAAAAAAGACACTCTTGCGAGCATCTTTTTTAGTTTAATTAAATTTTTTAGTAGCGAGTTCTTCTACTGCTAAGCCTTTTTTATAATTTTGCATAAAGTATGCGAATTTTTGCTTTGTTTGTTCATCTGCGAGGGTAGTTTCTTTTTCGCATTTAGCGAACAATGTGTCGAGGAAATCTTCCAAAGTACCTGATTTTACAACATTATAAAGAGCGAGCAAAGAAACGCCCCAAGCACCACCTTCGCCTGCGTTTTTCATAACTGTGATAGGAGCACCAAGAGCGGCACTCATAGCGTTTGCGCCAATGAAAGGAGTTTTAAAGAAGCCACCATGTCCGCATATATCGTCAATTTTAACATTTTCTTCTGCGAGGACTTCCATACCTATACTCATAGCGCCAAGTGCTGAATAAAGGAGCATTTGAGTGAAATTAGCAAGAGTTAATTTACTATTAGGGGTACGCATTACGAGAGGAATACCGCTTTCCATACCGACAATAGGCTCGCCCGAGAGGAAGTTATAAGCAACGAGGTCACCGACCTTATCATCGCTTTGAGCCGAAATTTCGTACATTTTATCAAACAAAACATTCTTTTTGATATTTGCCCCTGCAAGAGCGATTACCTCGTCAAAAAGACCTGCCCACGCGTTTATTTCATTTGTGAAATTATTTGCATGAACCATAGCCACGCATTTTCCTGTTGGAGTTGCTACAATATCAATAGAGGGGTTAACTTTTGAGAGTGGTTTTTCAAGAACAACCATTGTAAATGCGCTTGTTCCTGCTGAAACATTACCTGTGCGCGCTTTTACTGCGTTTGTGGCTACCATACCTGTGCCTGCATCGCCCTCTGGTGGACAAACTTTTGCACCGCTTTTAAGAGTGAGAGTTGGGTCTAAAAGACGCGCCCCCTTCTCTGTTAATTCGCCTGCGTCCTCTCCTGCTACAAGAGATTTTGGCAAGAGTTTATAAAGGTCTTTATCAACTCCGTGCGCTTTCAAGAGGGAGTTATATTTTTCGAGCATTTCTTTGTCATAGTCAAAAGTTGTATCACAGATTGGGAACATTCCCGCAGCATCGCCAATTCCAAGCACTTTTTTGCCTGTTAATTGCCAATGAACATAACCTGCAAGGGTGGTGAGAAATTCAACATTTTTTACATGCTCCTCGCCGTTTAATACCGCTTGGTAAAAGTGAGTTCCACTCCAACGCTGTGGCATATTGAAATTAAGTACTTTTGTGAGTTCTTCTGACGCTTTCGCTGTCGTTGTATTTCTCCAAGTTCTGAAAGGTACTAATAGATTGTCGTCTTTGTCAAAGGCTAAATAACCATGCATCATCGCTGAAATTCCTATTCCGTCAAGATGCTCAATTTTCTCGCCAAAATTCGCACAGAGTTCGCTGTATGAGTGTTGAAGTCCTGCCCATACCTCGTCAAGAGAGTATGTCCAAAATCCACCCTCTAACTTGTTTTCCCACTCGTGTGAGCCTTGCGCGATAATATTCGCATTTTCGTCAACAAGAACTGATTTAATTCTCGTTGAACCAAGTTCAATTCCTAATACCTTTTTCATAAATACCTCCCTTACTTTTCTGTACTTTTTCTTTGCTGAAAAGAAAAAGTAAGCAAAAAGAAAAGTAATAAAATAACTATATACTAAAATTTTGGTTAAAAGCCACTTATATTTTATCATATAAATAAAGGTATTTCAAGAATAATAATATAAAGAAAAAATAAAAATTTAAAAAATATCTTGACAGAGTTAATTTTTTGTGATATATTAAGTAAGCAATTAAAACTTAATAGCATCTTTTGCATTAGCAGGGGTAGAGCAACGAGTTGCTTATCTCAATGAGCCTTATGTGAGTAAACTCCCATCGGCTTTCATTGGATATACGCAGCGGTTTTAAATCAAAGATTTAAATACAGTTCTCTTAGACTGCATATGATAATGCAATTGAATGCATCTTTCCAAATAATATGGGGTAGATTGACTGTCATCAATTGCTCTTACACATCACTGGTGAGTAAACTCCCCGATGATTTAGCAAGGCATACGCAGCGGTTTTAAATCGGAGATTTAAATACAGTTCTCTTTGCCTGCTTATTTATTTGGAAAACCAAATAAATAAGCAGGGGTATCGAAGCGGTCATAACGAGGCGGTCTTGAAAACCGTTTGGCCAAAAGCCACGTGGGTTCGAATCCCACCCCCTGCGCCAAAAATAAAAGCAGTACATTTCGTACTGCTTTTATTTTTTACTCTTTGCAGTGGTTGGAATTCTCACAAGTGGCGTAGCCACGCGGGACGAGGAGACCGAACGCATTCGGGGAATGATAAAGTGAGGTTGACGAGGTGGAGCAACACAAAGAACACGAGCAAACTTGCTTGTGCGAAGTGTGATTTGATTGCTTGTGACAGGGCGCCGTCGTGCGCGAATCCCACCAATTTTCATTTTTTAGATAAATAAAACAGTTGGCATTTGATTAAAATTCAAGAACTAATCCCACCCCCTGCACAAAAAATCGCACAAAAAATAGGAATGTAAGTATAAATACATACCAAAATTTGAAAAATGGCAGTTTATTTATATGTTTTCTTTTTTGGTATCTTTTTCTTCTACCAAAGAAAAAAGTACAAAGGACACTCTTACGAGTGCCCTTTTTGGTTTAGAAATTATTCGCCTTGGTTAAGGAACTTTTCGCCATTTTTAACAATGAGCATTGAGTAAGTAACAGTAATTGTACCATCTTCCGCTTTGTTGGTGATTTCGAGCAAGAGTTGTTCAATATTACCATAAACATCGCCTTCGATAATATTTGTTACTTTTTCTGCTTTAAGAAGTTCAGTGCCGAGGTCATCATAGATAGCGATTGTCATAGACATATCACCTGATATCATCTTAGCAGCATCTATTGTTGACATGATGTAGTAGCCAGTGCCAGCGTCTGTAACCGCTGTAAATGTACCTTCTGTTGGTTGTTGTTCTGGAATTTCAGTACCGAGTTGAACTTCGTTATTTGCACCTTTCCAAAGGAAGAATTTAGTGCTTGTAACATTACCATCTGCATCTTTAACTTCTTCTTCCAAAATCAAGGAGTTGTTGAGAATAGCGTAAATTTCTCTGTTTTCAGGAACTGTGTAGATAAGATTATTTGTTGCGTCGTAAATTTCTTTTTCGTCAACAATCAACCAAAGGTTGTTTTGTTCAATATCGCCTTTGTGAATGAGAGAAATGATAACACCATTGTCATCAATGAAGTAAGAACCAAAATCGGTTGCCAAAACCTTCATACCATTTTGAGTTGTATAAATATTAACATCGTCGCCTTGTTTAAATGGGTCGAGATATTTAATAACATTGAGGTTTGCGTCAGTAGCAACGAGATTTGCTTTAAGAACGAGGTGGTGGCTTTCAATTACATAGTAAAAGAAAACATTTTTAAGGTCTGGGTTGAGACCGTAGCCGACGTATTTAGCGTATTCTTCATCAGATGGGTGAATAGCAGCGTTTTCGCAAGGAATAAATCCGTTATAAGGGAAATCGGTTTCTTCGCCTGTCAAAATGTTTGCTTTTGTCATTTTAACATTTGTTTTGTAGCCTTCGAAAAGAACATCATATTCTTGTGCATCATCTGGAAGAGAGATAAATTCAACATACAAAACTTCGTTATCGTTTATGAAGATGCAGTATTCTTCAACAGAATTTAAATTTTCTTTAAACTCATAGTGTGAAACGACTTGGAGATTTTTGTCAACAATGATAAATTCGTCAACGAAACTATCATAGTAATCATAATAGATGAAAGAGTCGAGTTCTTCCACATAGAAGAGGTCTTCAAAATCAAAGTTAACTTTGTTAAAGTCAGCGAGTTCAGTAAGAGTTCCTTCATCATGATTTACAAGGTAAACCTTTTTCATAAATGACAAAAGATCTGAACTATTGTTTGTGTTAAATTCATAGTCGGCTTCCATTTTGTCTTCTACTTCTTCAGCGTCCACGCCTTTGTATTCAGCAACTGCAACGCCGAATTTGTTGTAGAGATAAACATCACCTTTTTCTGCGTCACCATAAATAGCGGCAACTACAAGGAAGTCCTCGTTTCCGTCGAGTTCAAAGTAAGAAACATCGGTGATAGTTGTTTTGTAAGCCTCATTTTCTTCTTCCATAAAAGGATTTGATGTAAGTGAGATTACAGTTGAGTTATAAACATTAAAGAGTTTGTAAGTAATGCCTGTTGGGTTACCTTCTGCATCAGAAGTTCGAATCATTTGACCAAAGAAGTGGTCGTTAATTGTTTTTACTTGTTGGTCTTTGTCTGTGAGATCAACTTTTGTGATTGTGGTTTTGTCAACCTTATTATCAAGGAAGACAATGTTAGATAAAATGCTCTCTGTTGGAATAACAACAGGTGGTGGTGGGGTTTCTTCGTCTTCACAGCCTATAAAAGCGAGAGAAAGAAGCATAACCAAGCAAAGAGCGAGAGCTAAAATTTTCTTTTTCATTTTATTCTCCTTTTAAAACTTAATTAGTTTAAATTGGTTAGATTAATAATTTGGATTTGCAAAGAATACATGATATTCAAGACAGCCAGTTGCCAATGAAGCGGCGCTGTCGAGGTAAAGAACAAAGCGATCACCATAAGATGAGAAATAATCGGATAGATAATTAACATTTTGAACTGTGTCAATAAGGTCGCCAGAGAGGTTGTAGAATTTATATGTGTAAGTTGAAGTGTCTTCTACAAATTCCTTTGTGTAGTAACCAAAATTGAAGAAGTTCAAGTTATTGTCGTTATAATCTACATCATTACCAATGAGTTTTTCTGTATCTTTGCCAGTCCAAAGAACATAATTTTCCACTTGAAGTGTTTCTTCATCTTTCTCTTCTTCTGTAAAGAGAATGGAATTTGGATTAATTGAGTGGATTTTTCTGCCTGCATCGGCATAGTTGTAAATTACATTGAGACTTGTGTCGTAAATTGCCTTGTCGTCATAGAACCATTTTTCGTTGTAACGAATGTTCATTGGAAGGTCAGCAACCTTATTGCCAGACACGTCTACGATATAACGAGTGAATTGATTTTCATAGATTTTTGCGCCATTTTTAAGGGTTGAATAAAATCCGAGTTCGTCATAGTCGAAGAACTTAACTATTTCAAGGTTATCGTTCAAGCCGATAACATTCTTTTCGCGTACCCTTGCTCCGTTTTCTATTGAAAAACCATCAAAAATCAAGTTTGAAACTGTTGAATCAGTGAAACCTTTAACTTCGGAAACAGGAATGATTTCTCCAATATACTTCAAGTCAGGGATTTCTGTAAGAGAGTCGTCAGTTGGGTTATAAATGAAAGATGTAACGTTGGCTTTTTCTCCATACATGAATACTTCGTATTCAGTTGCGTCGTCTGCCAAAACATACACGTAAACAACTAAATAGTTGCCGTTGTTAAGACGGGAAATTTCAATGTCTCCGTTTTCAATCATATCAAATTTTTTTGTGAAAATAAGGTCATACTCAGATGATAAAACAGTTATTTCACCATTTGAAATTTTTATATAAGTGCCAGTAACTTCGTTGTAGGTGAACTCTCTAAGAGCGTAAATGTTAACATCTTTTTTGCTTGTGTCGACCAAAAGAGTTACTGTTTTGCGTAAACCATCTCTTTCAACTTTGAAAATCTTATCTCCAAAGGTGAGGTTGTAAAGAACACCATTATTTCCGTATGAATATGAAATGGAAATATATAAATCCTCTTGTTTGGATTCAGAAACTAACAAATTCATGTTTTGGTCAAAAAGGAAGTGGTCGTATGTACCATCTTCGCGTTCAAGCACGAGATGAGTGTTGTATTCTCCATAAAAATAAACATAAGATGAATTTATGTCGTAATCTACATAAATATCGTCTGCAAATACAGACTCACCAGAGATGTCTGTGTAGATGCTCCAACCATAGGACTCACCTGTCTGTGAGCAGTAAAGAACGAAATCTTGTGAATAGAATTTAGACTCTACATCATAAATTTCATCTCCTATATAAAGGTATGTGCCGCCATACGAGCCAGATCTATTCAAAGAAGAAAGGTTGGTTGATGTTGTGTGTTGTGTGAATGGTTGTTCTTCTTGTTCGTCAAAAATAACAGGGAATTTCTCTGTCGGAATCACCACTGGCGCAGGTGGTGGCTCTTCGTCGTTGCCTTTACAGGAAACAAGAGCGAGAGATAATACCATAATTAAAACGAGCAAGAGAGAAAAAATTCTCTTTTTCATTTATTCTCCTCCTTTTAAATGAATACAATAGAATTTTAAAAATATACTACAAAATTTCCTAAAACTTAGAAAATTTTGATGTATTCTGTCAGGCTTTTCTAAAAAGCAAAGTGAAGGTTACAAAACAACCTTCACAAATCTTAATTTTGCAACATTTTTAGATTGGTGAAACGTTGTCAACCACGCCTTGCATGTGAGAAAAATTAAATTTTTAATAAGGCTTCCGTTTTGTAAAAGTGAGACAATAAAGTCTCACTTTTACTGTCGGCATGATAAATCAAATTTCATAGAATAAGGTTTATCGTTATCATTATATCAAAAAAACGGCTGAAAAGCAATAAAAAAGAGATAAAAACTTAAATATAATAAGGATTTTTTACTTTTTACACAAAAAACAGGGCGCAAAACCCTGTTTTTTAAAAAGATTTTTGTTTATTTTGCCAAAATGTTCGACAAAATAACTTTAAATTCGAGATTCGAAAAAAGTTATTTTTTCTTATAAACATATTTTGGACGACTGTTTTTTGTTATAAGTCCCGCTGCGCGAGAAAAACCATCGTCGGTAAATTCCGAAAGGTAGGTTTTTATTATTTCGTACCCTGCTTCTTCCTCGTTTGTTAAGTAGTCGGAGTCAATTTCGCGGGTTATTTGTTTGAGCAGTTTTTGTCTGTCGGCATCTGGGTTTTGAGCGATAAGAACTGAGAGCGCGTCATCAACTGCGAGAAACGCATTTGTAAGATAATCTGACACAACCATACCATTTGTGTCATTTTCGTCAAGCAACGCCATAACCTCTAAAAGTTCTTCTATTGCGATAGTGACATTTGACGAGGTGACTGAATTATAACCGAGTTTTCCGTCGTCAAGTGTGAGAACATGGAATCTTCTTTTCAAAATCCTGTTCATAAGAAGCGCTCCCTCTTTCGTGTCAAGTCCGAGAGAGTCTTTGTAGTTGTCGTTTATGTAGTTGTTGTCGTGAACTCTGAATTTGTTGTTGTAAAGTTCAATATAAATCTTCGGCACGGATTTAGTTGGCTTTGAAAGGTCGAGAATGTACGCGTTTTCACCATTTGAGGTGATTTTACCACCAAAAGAGATAGAAAGTTCCTTCAAAATATTAACTTCTTGTTGTTGAAGTTCTTCGGGTGAAAATCTACGCCCACTTAACCACCTTTCAAACGCCGAAGTCTTTGCCTCTGTGATAGTTTTAAGGGGTGTTTGATACTTATATGTCACGCCATCTTCGGAGATTGATGCCTTCTCTTGCTTTTCGAGTTTTTTTACAAACTCTCTTGCTTCCATATAAGAAAGGTCAAAATCTTTTTGCAAAGATGCGACGGAAAAAGAACCTTTTTCTTCAAGAGATTTATAAATTTCAGGGTATTTACTCATCGTCATCATTCCTTTCGGTGACTTGATATACATATCGTCTGTCGTAAGGATTTATTTTCGACTTGTATTCTTTATCGTTTTTCTTTTCAATATCGTGGAACTCTGGACACATATACGAGCGTTCGAGTTTCGACCAGAAAGCGTATGGCTTATTAAGTTCGATAATTACACACTCCCCAGCCTTAAAACTTGAAAGGTCGGTTCTTGTAACAACAGGAATTGTTTCGAGTTCAAAACGAGAAAGTTCTGCGTCATTACCACTCAAAACTGATTTTGGAGAAAGGCGTGTATATTCGCCACATTCAGCCTGAAAACGAGTGAGAGTGTCTGGGTTGTTGCTTCCTAAAAAGATTTTGATATTGAGGTTATCTCTTATAATTTCAGCAGTGTTTTTGCCGTAGATGTTGTCAAGTTGTGAATACGACTGCAAAATACAGTAGAAGAAAATGTTTCTTCCACGGGCCGCGGTTATCGCTGTGTCAAAGTCGGTGATAGGTGGGAAGTTACCAAATTCGTCAAGCATGAAGTAAAACGGGGTGTCAAGTTTTGACTTTTCGCTCTTGTTTGCAACTTCGATAAGATACTTATACGCATTTTGAACAAAAAGGCTGATAAGTTGGTAATGTGTCTTAATTTCGTCTTGATAGCAGATGAAAACTGCCACTTTTCCACCAAGAAGTTCGGAAAAATCGAAGGAATTACAACTTGTTATGGTTTGAATTGTTATATTTCTAAAAATAGAAAGTTTTGTTTGGAAAACGGAAGTATAGGAACTTCTTGTAACCTTTGAGCAGTCCATCGCTGTACGCGAGAGCATAAATGCGTTGCTACTTCTGTCGCGATTTTCAAAATAACCATTGTCAACATCAGAGTCGCCCATAGGGTCAAATGTTGCAAAAATGCGGAAGAGTGTGCGAAGTGAGAATGTGTCCTCGGTGATTGTCGCCTCTTTTTTGCCTCTTGGTCTACTGTCTTCGAGCATAGCCCACAAAAACGCTTTAAGAAGGTCGAGTGCGCCACTGTCCCAACTTCGGTCCTTTGGATTGTCAAAGGTTATCATCATTGACGCGAGTTCGTCAATCATATTTCCGACTTTGCTCATCTCTGTGTCGAAAATTATATTGACATCGTTGTCAAGGTCAGTTTGATTTTCGTAAATTCTGCCCCTGAACATATTGCGAGGACCTTTTGGAGTGTCTATTACTTCTATTTTGTCATAGATTTTGAAAACCTCGTGATATGCCCTATAAATAGGGGTGAGAGGGTTCCAAAATTCACTGTGTTCAGGGTCACGGAAGTTGAGAAGATAAACACTGTACCCCTCATCTTCAAGCGTTTTCGCTGTCTTTTTATAAATTTCACCCTTTGGGTCGGAGATAACAAAACTTTTCTTTGTCTGTTGCTTTGCAAAAGAAAGAACGGTAGGAATTACGCAAGAGGTCGTTTTACCACCACCTGTCGCTGAAATTATAAGCGCATGTGATGCGTAATCGGAATAAATTTGCATAAGTTTGCCATTAATATATTGATTCGAGAGCAAAATACCGTCTATTGTGAGATTAGGCAAATCGTCATAAGCCACCATTTTTGGCAAAGTGGACACAGGGTCGTCATATCTTTTGAGTTCTTTGCTTTCGTAGCCTTGCAAAAGGCTTTTGTTGCTGAAAATGTTCATACTACCTGCTCCTTTCCTTAAAATCCAAGTTTGGTGCGTTTATCTTTTACGCTTTGTACGAGTTGGTCAACCATTTGTTTTGTAATCACCTTGCCAGAGCCTTTACCCTTAAATGAATAGATAAGTTTATCAAGAGCAAGGGCAACTTCCATAAATGTCTTAAAGCCCTCTTTGAGAGAGTCTTTTGCCTCTTTCTCTATTGAGAGGTCGGAAATTCCGTACTCTATGCTCTTTCTCAAAAGAAGTTTGTCAATAAGGGCATCTTTTTCGCTTTCTTCGATTGCTGATGCATCTATACAGTCGCAAAGGTGTCTTATGTATTTAAGGCAAGCGGTGTCACAAATGCAGATTGGCAACACGCTTGAAAGATTGAGAGTAATTCCTGGCATAACGAGTCGGAAATCATCTCTGTTTGTGTCTTTTAAAAATCTTGACAAAAGTTCAACTACTCCAAAATCGGCAACTCCTCTTAATACGATAAGAACGAGATTTTTCTTGCCCTCGTCAATATCGCGAACAAGGACATGGTTTTTGTCAAGATTGAAATCATTTCTGCCAAGCGCGCGAGCGTCAATGTCGATTATATTTGCATCAGGGAATGCGTGCGCGATAGTTTCCATATAGTCAAGCGCTACAAAATCGTCGTTTGTCACAATACAGGGCGAGAGGGCATTTGTTTCGCTCGCATAAAGAATACTTTGAATAACGCTGTTTTTCTCGGTGTCTCTTTCAAGAAGTCCACCAAGAGTGTCGCATTTTGCAACAAGGGGTACGCGTTTGAGCGCGAGAGGCAAGTCGTTTACTTCACCTACAATGTTTTTATTGTTCAAGACAAGGCGAATTTTGTCACCCTCGTCAAGAATTTCGCTGTATGCAATTCTTGAAACTTGTGGCGAGTAAATTTGAGGTTTTACAATGTTCAATCCGATTGCTTGCTCGATAAGTTCTGCCTCGTTTGAAGGAGCGACATTTGTAAATCCGTAAAAGAGTTTCGCACTTTCAAAAATCGCCTCGAATGGAGTTCCGTTTGACACCGAATAAAGGCGAGAAATGTTCTGCGCCCTTGTGTCCTCGTCGTATGCGAGCATTGCAAGAATTGCATCAGGGTCATTCCATTTTGCACAGCGATTTATAAGGCGAAGACCGCTTTCTTTGTCCTCTCCTGTGAAAAGTCCAAGCACTTGCATAATGCCAAGGCATCGCATCGCTTCGATAATTCCACATTGAGATGCGTTTGTAAGGAATGAATAGGTCGCAGGCTTTGTCGCGTCGAGAATTGCATTGTAGCCCGCCTCTTTGAGCGCTGTTATCGCTCTGCCCTTTATGTTTGCGACGATTGTTTCAAGGTTTCCTTTGTCACCGTTTGAAAGGCGCAAAAACTCTTGTATTCTTTTGTGAAGATTGTAATCGCTTTCGCATTTTATCGCGCTGACTGTGTCGAGTTTTGTGAGTGCGAAAAGGTCGTCTCTTTCCTGCTCATCGACAAAGAAAATGTCGCACATAGATGCGAAAAGTCGTGAGATTTCTTCGTTTCCAACAAAATCCCCGATAAGTAATTCAATTTTGAAAAACGACGCAAGGCATCTTTCTTGTAAAGTTGTAAGTTTCATGTTTCTCTCCCACGGAACTTACAACTATTTATCGTTCGGTTGCAAGCGCCGGTATAAATTTTTTGATTTTATCTATAATAGTTTGCTTTTCTAATTTATCTATCTTGGTCGTCAAAGAACAGTAGCCCTCGGCTTTTTCGACCTTGAATAAGTAAGCCACCGACGAAAAAGAATTGCCAAAAGGCTTTAAAAGACAATAAATGTCCTCGTCTTTCTTTATCGTCGCAAGTTGCTTGTAATGGCGCAACTCTCCGTTTTTGTCTTCGAGTGGCAATAGTCGCTTGTTTTCTTTGTCTAAAAGAATTGAAATTAAATCCGTTTTTGAAATGTCATAGTCCACCTTTGATAACTCACCTCTTTGAAATTATTTTGCGATTTTAGTCTATCACAAAATAATCCGCCAAGTGTCCTGCTTTTTGGGACAGTGACAAACGAGCGCGAAAATTAATCATACACTTCCGGTATCTCTATTCCCTCTTTGCGAAGTTTTTCGCGAATGGCGTCCATTTCTCTTTTGGAAACGAGAACAAAGTCCTTTTCTTTGTCGGGCTTTCTTCGCATTGCAAAAAACGCAAACACGAGGTCTGTCTTTGAGCGAGTCAAACGATAGAATTGATGCTCTAAAAGTTCGCTCGTTTCGTCAAAGTTCAAGCGAAGTCCTACCGAAAGTTGCAAAAGTGCAATTCGGGGCGCTTGCGAGTATCGCTCGTTATATTGATTTAAAAGTTTATGAAAGGTGCGTCTGCCAAGACCGACAGGCTTCCACACATCAGAGGGCTTATCAATTCCCTTTTCTCTCATAAAGCGATAAATGAGTTCCTGTAAGGTTACGAACTTTTCGCTATAATACTTCAAAACGAAATCGTCAACCCCACCAATTAGGTTTATAACATCTTCGTCTTTGAGGATTATCTCGATATCTTCGGCTTTTGCGTTGGCTAAAAAGTTCACCAAAACAGGCTCCATCTCGGAGAAAAATTTCTCGTCTGGTAAAAACGCATTGAGGCTATTGTCAAGCATATTTATAAGCGCCAAAAGTCGCTCTTTCACGGGTGAGGGTTCGCATCTGTCGTGCATACTTCTCATAAGCGAAAGCGCCTCTTTCGCCTCTTTAACTCCTCTGACCCTTCTCTTCAAAGGCTTGAAATCAAATTCCATAAAACTCCGTTACCTTATTAATAATTTGCTTATATTTAAAGTTTATCATATATTAAAATAACTGTCAAGTAAAAAAGGTGCATATAAGCGCCGAAAAGGGCGAAGTTTCGTGCGCCCTTGCTCGGTTGTTGTGGTTAAGAAACTCAAATGCGCGCCTTTTTTGCCCTTTCGTTTGCTTGAATTTAAAATACTTGACTAATTTTGGAAAAGTTAAGGCTCTCTTCTCTTGTGCGACTTGACCTCTTTCCTTCTTGCGCTTGCACGATTGTTAGTAAACTAACAATTTTGACAATGGTGTGTTTTTTGCTTTTACTTTTCTTTTTGTGAATGTTTTTTCGGCAAAGGAAAAGCATTTTAATGAAAAAGTCGTTTTCAATAAAAAGCCAGTTAAATCAACAAGGAAAAGGTTTGTTTAATAAATAAGGGCTGAAATCGGCAAAAGGTGTCAAAACATACTAAAACAAGGCAAAACTTTCTAAAACAAGGCAAAACAAAATTATTTTAGACAGCGCGCTTCGGCAAGGTTTTTAGTCGGGAAATGGTAAAATAATATTGACAAGGTCAAAAAGGCAAAAATGCTCGCTTATTTTGAAACTTTCCTTTTACTATGTAAAAGGAAAAATGGATTTTTAAGGCGAAAAACCTTGGTTTTTGCTTGCCTTGTTAAACGCGAAACAGGCTATGTTTGAACAGTTGGGCATGTGTTTGCCGACGGGCAATTTTGAGGTTGATTGCTCATGCTCCGACGACGAATGAAGTACTGTTAATAAGATGAAAAAGGAAGGGAAAAAGAAAGAGAAAATGAACATTTACTACCAAAAACCGATTGAAAAAAGCGAAAATGAGCAAATTTTCTCGGTTGAAATCAGCAAGATAAGGGCAAATCCCAACCAACCACGCAAGGTTTTTGCTGATGAGGCGATACTGAAATTGGCAGATAGCATTCGCCAATATGGTATAATTCAGCCATTATGCGTGAGAAAAACGGGCGAAAGTTACGAACTTGTGTCAGGAGAACGCAGATTAAGAGCGGCAAAAGAACTCGGAATGAGCGCTGTTCCGTGCGTGATACTTGATATAAACGAGGTAAAAAGCGCCGAAATTTCAATAATTGAAAACATAATTCGAGAAAATTTGAACATTTTCGAGCAAGCGAGCGCGATAGAAACACTTATTGATACATATGGTCTGACACAAGAACAAATAGCGAAAAAATTGTCAAATAGCCAGTCCTTTATCGCAAACAAGTTGAGATTGTTGCGCTTATCGAGCGAAGAAAGGCAAAAAATACTTGAAAACAACCTTACAGAGCGACACGCAAGGGCGCTTTTGCGTATATTAGACCCTTCTCTGCGTGAAAAAACGCTCAGTAAAATCATAGAAGAAGGGTTAAATGTGACTAAAAGTGAGGAGTTTATCGATCAACTGCTCGCAAATGAGCCGAAAAAGACAAGGGGTCGCTCGTCTTCCTTAAAAGACACTCGTTCGTTTTTTGCATCAATAGATAGGCTTGTAAATACTATAAGAATGTCTGGCGTTGAAGTAAAAAGTAGGGTTATAGAGAGTGACGAGTTCACGGAAGTCACTATTTTAGTGCCAAATGTGGCAGATACCTCTCCGAAAAGCGAATAAAATGCGAAAAATACGCACAAAGCCCTAAAAATGGTGAGAAAAATCGCCAAAAAGAGAGGAAACGAGCAAAAACAACTAAAAAGAATGTTTCACGTGAAACATATGCCCCCCTTCTCGTCGTTGCGTTTTCGCCCAGAGAAGAAACGAGGTCGCAAAAATGTTCCACGTGAAACAAAAGTTACCACATAATTCACTCAAATGTTTCACGTGAAACAAAAATACGACTGGTTTTGGGCGAATGTTTCACGTGAAACAGCGCAATTTTGCGAAAAATAAACAAAAATCCACCTAAAACACACAAAAATCAATAGAAAGAATTGATTTTGGCTTATCAATCCCCATCAAAAATAAAAAATAAAAGAGGCGAGTTTTTATTAACTCGTCTTTTTATGTGTAATAATAGAATTTCTGCACAAAAACAGTAGACTTTTTGTGCGAAAATGATATGGCTTTTGAGTCTTACCTTGGTGGTTGTTTCGGAAGTTGTGAGTTTTCCACATATTCTATGGCTTTTCCACACTTTTGAACGAAGAAACTCGCTTAGAAACGCTCTTGAAAGGCTGAAAACCCGTTTGCTGAGCCACTTTTTGGGCTTTTCGAGAAATCCACGCCTGCTCGGACTTTTCCACGCCCGTAAAAGACAGAAAAAGAAATAAAAAAGATTTATGTGCCAAAATTTTATAAAAAGCGAAAATCTTTTGTTTTAGTGGATTATTAAACGCCCTTGCGTCTGATTTTATAATGAATTTTTATGATTAAAAGGAGAAGTGGTTGATTGAATTTTATTATTTTTAGGGTTTAAAACAGAATTTGTTAAATTTTTTCGTTTATTTTTTTTGTTATGATTAAGTGATATGATTGCAAATAAAACGCAGAAAATAGTTAAGAAAAAAGATTTTAAAAAGAAATTTAAAAGCAAATTTGATATCTTTTCCGCATTTTTTAACAAAAAATCTGTAAAAAATGAAAACGGGAAGTGCATGTATGAGTTTTTGGGCTGAAAATTTTTTGAAAAATACATTTTTGGTGCTATTTTTTCGCTTTTTGGCACATTTTTGCGACGATTGGCGCAGGAAATGGAATTTGCATCAGGATTTTGGTGTTGGAATTTGAAAATTATAGCCATTTTTACCTTTAACAGTTCTCCTCTCGGTTTTGAGGGTTGAATTTTGCTACTCTGATGCCTTGCTTTTGTTGGCAAATAAGATACGAATAATTTCAAAGTGTAAAAGGAGCAATAGCGAAGAAAGTATGCGCTTTTGAGTAAATAACACGGATTTTTGGGCGAAAAGAACAGTTTTTAAAGAAAATTAGTTAGCAAACTAACTAAAATCAATAAAATTTGCGAAAAAACGGCAAGAATTGATTAGGAAACTAACTAAATTGCAAAGAGAGCGGATTTTGAGGTTGAAAGAAACCATTATTTTATTGACAAGCAGAAAAAGAAGTGGAGAAAAAGAAACAAAATAAAAAAGATAATAGAATTGTTTCTATTGACTTTTATTGCGCGCGTGTGATATACTAATATATGAACAGATTTTAAAATGATAGTGGCAAGCGAGTGCGTATATGTATAAATCGCTTCGCTTAATGAATGCAGGGGCTTGGTCATTATTCATTTTTACTCGACAGGGGGATTTATGTCACAGGTTATATCTTTTGTTAATCAAAAGGGTGGAGTTGGTAAGACAACTTCCGCTATCAATGCTGCGACTATGCTCTCGGTGCTTAAAAACAAGGTTCTTTTAATAGATTTAGATCCTCAGGGGAGTTCAACAAGTGGCGTTGGAATACAGAAAAATCAGACGCAGAACAACGCTTATGATGTTATTATTGGTGGTTGCGATATTCGTTCTGCGATTTTGAAAACTCGTTTTCCGAACTTGCATTTGCTTCCTGCAAATGTTGACTTGGCTGCCGCTGATTACGAACTTACCTCGCAAGACGGGCGCGAATTTTTCTTAAAGCGCCAACTTGAAAAATTGACGGGCGAATTTTATTATGATTACATAATTATCGACTGCCCGCCATCAATAGGGCTTTTAACGATTAACGCATTGAGTGCAAGTAACAGTTTAATAATACCACTTCAATGCGAATATTACGCGCTTGAAGGCTTGTCACAACTTATGATGACGGTCAAAAAGGTCAAGCAGTTATACAATCCAAAACTTTACATTCTTGGCATACTTGTTACAATGTATAGCCCGAGATTGAAACTCTGCACACAGGTGTTTGAGGAACTTAAAAAATACTACGAGGACAAACTCTTTGACACGAAGATTTCACGCACGGTAAAACTTTGCGAGTGTCCGAGTTATGGAGAGCCTATATATTATTATGCAAGGTATTCAAAGCCGAGCCTTGAATATCTTGATTTAGCGAAAGAAATTATAAATCGAACAGGGGGATTTTTGATATGAAAAAAACAGGACTTGGAAAAGGACTTGAATCAATTTTTGCAGACAATTATACAGAGAAGGTCGCAAAAAACGAGGGCGTAAACAAAATTAAACTCTCTCAAATTGAAACAAAAAGCGACCAACCGAGAAAATATTTTGACACAGATGCGCTTGAAACCTTGGCAGACTCTATTGCTCAACACGGACTTTTGCAACCTATTCTCGTTCGCAAGGTGGAGAGTGGCTTTTATCAGATAATCGCAGGCGAACGCAGATACAGGGCTTCAAAAATGGCAGGACTTACAGAAATCCCTGTTGTTATAATTGAGGCAGATGAACTCAAAACGGCAGAACTCGCTATCGTTGAAAATGTTCAAAGAGAGGACCTCAATCCTTATGAAGAAGCGCAAGCGTATGCGTCACTTATGGACGATTTTGATTTGACACAAGAGCAGGTTAGCGAAAAGGTTGGCAAATCCCGTAGTGCGATTGCAAACACACTTCGCCTTCTTGAATTGCCCGAGGAAGTTCTTGAAATGCTTAAAACGGGAGATATCAGTGCAGGTCACGCAAGAGCGCTCCTTGCCCTCAAAAACAAGGAAGAAATCGTTGATACAGCGCAAAAAATTCTCATTCGTTCACTTAGCGTAAGAGATACAGAGGCGCTTGTAAAGAAACTCAACAGAGTTGTTGAAATTATTGACGGAATTGAAGAAACCGAGATTGTTGTTGACTATGTAAAGGACCTCGAAAACAGAGCGAGAACTCTTATTGGTAGACAAGTAAAAATCAAAGCGAAGGGCAAGTCGAAGTCTGTTCAAATTGAGTTTACAGACAACGAGGACCTTGAAGAAATTTTGGTTAAACTTTGTGGCAAGAAAATCATTGAGGGAGTTCTATGATTAGCCTTTTTTCGCAAAGTATAAGCCATAATATAACCACAGGGGTGCTTGTAATTGGATTTACCATTGGCGCAATTCTTGCGTTTAGTGTGTACTTTTTCCAAACTCGTATACTCGGTTCACTCATTCGCGCATTACTTAAAGATGCGATAGGCGAGCAAAATGCGAAAACTCTTGAACAAATTGAGAAAAATAACTTCTTTTTCAAGTTCTATTTAAGAGATGGCAGTATTCTTCGCAAATATATAAAGGTTGTTGGAGATACCGTTCCAAAAAACAACGAGGGGAAATACGATTTTTCATGCGCTCGATTTTATATCGACGAAGAAAAGGCACAAGTGGCTGAAATTCGCTATTCAAAGGAAACAAAAATTTGGATTTTCGTCCTTGGCGTTGTCGCTATTGCAGTAGTTGGCGCTGTGATGTATTTCGCATTGCCATATTTGCTTGATGCGATTAGATGATGAATTCTCGCTTCGCTCCATGAATTGAACGCAACGCGTTCATGAATTGAGGCAGAGCCTCACGAATTCTCGAAAACTCCGTTTTCTCCATGTTGGTTAGATTACGAACAAGGTAGATACAATTATTAAAAAGGAAAATACTAAAATATGAAAATAGCATTAATTGCACATGACAAAAAGAAAAATGATATGATAAATCTTGCAATAGAGTACAAAGATGTGCTTTCAAAGCATGAACTCTATGCAACAGGAACAACGGGTACGCTTGTTATGGGCGAAACAGGTCTTAGCGTACATAGAATGAAAAGTGGCCCTCTTGGTGGAGACCAACAAATCGGTTCAATGGTAGCCGAGGGCGCGCTCGACCTCATAATCTTTCTTCGTGACCCGTTAACCTCTCAACCTCACGAGCCAGATGTTTCTGCGCTCCTTCGCCTTTGCGATGTTCAATCAATCCCCCTTGCAACAAATGTCGCAAGCGCAAAAATCATTCTTTCTACTCTTAAATAACAAAAAGCACCTCGTTTGAGGTGCTTTTTGAATGTGTGTTATTTAGTCTTTCTTTGGTGGGTATTCGATTTCGCCTTCGGATTTTTCAAAATCCTTAATCGCTTGTCTTATGAGAAACAAAATCTCTCCGTTTGCAGAGCGACCAAAATATTTTGAAATATAATGAAGTTTATAATGCAATTCTTTGTCAATTTCTATGCCCAAGTGCTTGTTTTCCTTATTTCTCATAAATTTTACCTCAAAATCTTAATTTAAGTATATTTTAAGATTATTTTATGGTACAATGTTGTTAGTATACTTGTTTTAAGTATACCAAATGTTGAAAAGAAAGGAAAAAGAAATGAAGAAAGCAGAGGGGATAGGAATAATAAAAGAACTTGATAATTTGGGTAGGCTTGTAATACCAAAAGAAATGCGAGAAATGTTCAAGTTCGAAAAAGAGGTTGAAGTGGTTGTGACCCCAGAGGGAGTTTTAGTTCGCAATCCTGAATACATACTTGTAAAAAAGCACCTCGGTTGAGGTGCTTTTTTATGCGAAGTGCGGAGAGCGAAAAGATAAATCAATACAAAATAAACGCGGAGATTGCCTCGGGCGCTCGTCCGTCGGTTCGAACCGAGTCTGCACCGAGATTGCTCGTTTAATTATATTGCTTCGTGGTTAATTAAGCAACTATGCGAAACAAAGGCGGAGTTTGGCTCTCGGTCCGCACCGAGCGCGTACCGAGATTGTCCGTTTAATTATATTGCTTCGAGGTTAATTAAGCAATTATGCGAAACAAAGGCGGAGTTTGGCTCTCGGTCCGCACCGAGTGGTTCGTGGTAAGGCTTTGGCTAAAATTGCAAGTGAATTTTTAGTGACAAAATTGAACGTTGTGTGAAAAACATTGTAAAGACAAGAAGCATATGCTAAAATTAAAGTAGGAAGAGATTTTTGCAAAGGAGTTGACATTATGAAAAGATTACTAGCATTAATTTTGGCACTGTTGCTTTGTCTTGGCTTGGTGTCTTGTGGCGTTTATGACAAGGATTTGACAAGTTCACAGGAGCAATCTACAAGTACAGAAAGCCCAAGTAGCGAGCGCGACTCAAACAGCGAAACTCCTTTAACAGAGTCGTCAGGCGAGGAGTCAAGCTCCAAGGAAGAAATGTTGACAGGCAAAAGAGAATTAACATTGCTTCGAAATCCTCAACAATTGCCTCCTGCTAGTGGTATAACTCCCGAATCGTTCAATGCGTATGTGTCATATAATGATGAATATCACCATAGTGTTGAAAGAGAAGGTGATTGGGATTTCGTAACGCAAGTAGTTTTGTCGTTTGAGGAATATAAATCATATATGTATCTTCCTCATCTAGAAGAATGTCCAATAACAGAAGAGACCTTTGAGGATAACTTTGTTATTTTGATTAGTGGATTTTCTGGACATGTTCGTAGCGAACATGTTTATTATAGTGGCTTTGAAAGGCTTGACGAAACCCGCTACTATTTAAGATACAACCTAGTGTCTTGGGGGCAGGGATTTTCAGAAGCAGAAGATCCTTTCAGAGATATTTGTGTAATACCAAGGTCGCTATGCTCTGATGATTTGTCAACTATTCAAGTGAAAATTATACAAGAAAGCTATAAATTTGAAACAGGAGAGTTATACAATTCCGATTGCGAAAGATTTACCCAGTTTCCATATTATTTACCACAATAATAAAAAGCACCTCGGTTGAGGTGCTTTTTTAATGCAAAATGCGGAGAGCGAAAAGATAAATCAATACAAAATAACCGCGTAATTTGGCTCTCGGTCCGCACCGAGTCCGTACCGAGCGCGAAAGGTTGCCTGTCGGGGCTTCCTTCTTTCTTCACTCTTTAATGTGGAGTTTGGCTCACCGCTAAATTTTAATAGCGCCGTACTTACGAATACGGAGAATATGACACGCGCCTGCGCCAAAAACAGCGTCGATTGTGTCTTTGTATGTATTTACTGTGTCGTTTGGAACAAAGGCTTGAATTGTGCCAGCAAAGCCACCACCGTGGACTCTGAAAGCGCCTTTTTTGCCACACATAACATTATCTGTAATTGCAAGAGCGAGGGAAAGACCTTGTTCTGCAACATTCTTTGTTGTGAAAACATTTTGTAGATACATATAAGAAGAACGGCCAGAGCGAAGAACATATTCGAAGAATGTGTCAGTGTCGCCATTTTTGAGCGCCTTTCTTTGCTCATCAACTCTTTCGTTTTCGTTAAAGAAGTGAATTGCACGAAGAACGGCTCTGTCGCCACACGCCACGCGAAGTCCCTTGATATCGCTCATAAGAGTTTCAAAATCCAACTGACGAAGGACTTCTTTTCCGTAATATTTAGCGACAGATTTCATTTCGGCGGGAACTGATGCGTAATCGTCGTTCAGGTCTGCGTGGTTGCCACCTGTGTTTACGATACAGAGAGAGTAGCCCTCTGCGCTGAGGTCGAATGCGATTTTTTCAATGACGGGTGCATTTGGCTTTTCAAAGTCGATAGCGACAAAGCCACCGACAGCGCACGCAACTTGGTCCATAAGACCACAAGGCTTGCCAAAGAATTTATTTTCAGCGAATTGAGCCATTTTAGCGATTTCAACATTGTCAACGTCTCCGTCGTTGTAGAAGTAGTTGAGAATGTTACCAATCATAACCTCGAAAGCGGCTGATGAAGAAAGTCCTGAGCCTTTGAACACATTAGAGGTTGTATAAGCCACATAGCCCCCTGTTTTCAAGCCGTTTTGGGCAAAAGCCTTAGCCATACCAGCGATAAGAGCGCCAGATTTGAAAAAGTCCTTCTCGTTTGGCTCTGTGTATGTAGAAATATCGACACAGTCCTCGTCAAAGCCCTTGCTCTTTATACGAATTGTTGAATCGTCCGTCTTTGATGCGACAGCGATAATGTCAAGGTTTATAGAGCCTGCAAGAACCTTTCCGTAGTTGTGGTCGGTGTGGTTTCCTGAAATTTCACTTCTTCCCGCAACGGAGAAGAGTTCGCACTCGCGCTCGCCATAAATTTTAGAAAATTCCTCGATTGCCTCGGCATAGCGAACCTTTTGAGTTTCAACATTTTCTTCACCGTAAATGTCGGCAAAGCGAATATCAAATTCGCCATTTTTTACTGAATTTAAAAGTTGTGATGTTTTCATAAATCTCCTTGGCAGAGAAAATTTGAACTTGATTTAGAATAACTAAAAAGCCCTGACTCTGCATTAAAAATCTAAAAATTAAAACTTAATTACTTGACACGAAAGGGCGCGCCCTGTGTCCTCGTCTATTTCAAAAATCGCTCCGTTTCCCTCAATTTCGCCAGTTGCAAAATCGAATTTTGTGAGCATTTTTGTTTTCATTTTGTGAATGACATTTTCTTTTTTGACACCAAGAATACTGTCCTTAGCGCCGACCATTCCGATATCGGTGACATACGCACAATGACCCTCTAAAACGCACGCGTCGTTTGTCTGTACATGAGTATGTGTGCCAAAACATGCGCTCAAACGATGCGAAAACTCGTAAGCGAGCGCCTTTTTTTCGCCCGTTGCCTCTGCGTGAATATCGCAAATTGCAAAATCGTACGCACCCTCGTTTCTGATAAGCGCCTTTTCAATGGCTTCAAAAGGGCAAGAGGTGGCATCCATATACGCGCTTCCCAAAACATTCATGCAAAGTATGCGATAGCCATTGATTTTGATGATACAATCTCCGTGACCAGGGTTTTGAGAAGGAAAGTTAAGAGGGCGAAGAATAAAGTCTTCGTCGTCAAGGTACGAGAAAACAGTCGATTTTCTGTACACATGGTTGCCTGTTGTTATAACATCAACACCACACTCAAAAAGAGCATTGGCGCTTGATTTGTCAATTCCGTTTGGCTCGGCACAGTTCTCGCCATTGGCGATAACCATATCAATTTTGTGCGCCTTACGAACTGACCAGAGGTTTTCTTTGAGATACTCAACCGATAAAGGTCCACAAATATCTCCGATTGCTAAAATTTTGAACATAATTTTTTCGGGCATTTCGCCCACTTTCTATGCGACAGTGTCTCTATTTTTGGAAAACTTTGGCTGGAACAAAGTCCAGCCAAAGTTTACGATAATGATGAATTGCACACAGAGTGTGCATTAATTCTCGCCGACGGAGGTGCCGATTCCAAATTCCGCGTTCGCTTATAATAGACTTTTTATTTCTCCACGAAGCAATTTTGCTTTCGTTCGCGCTCTGCGACTCGCTTTGCTCGCATGCATATCTTCCACCAGCCAATCGCGCTTCGTCCCAACTCGCGCTTTTGGGGTGTCACCTACATTGTATGAACTCTATTACACCTTGTTCACACATCTAACCAACATGGAGCGAGTGGAACGA
>JAZSDJ010000115.1:0-4347 GCA_045531105.1 Eubacteriales bacterium
ATTGAATTTTTAAGTAAAAAGTGGTATCATTAATTGGGTATGGACAATGAGAATTGGACAACCCTTAAAGATTTTTAAAAAATTTATATAAATTTTACAGGAGGATTTTTTCTTATGGTAACAAGAAAGAAACAGTCGATGGACGGTAATACCGCCGCCGCTACTGTCAGTTACGCGTTTACTGAGGTTGCAGCAATTTACCCCATCACCCCATCAAGTGTTATGGCAGAACTTACTGACTCTTGGTCAGCAACAGGTCTTCAAAACATCTTTGGTGAAAATGTAAAGGTTACAGAAATGCAGTCCGAAGCAGGTGCTGCTGGTACTGTACACGGCTCACTTGCAGCAGGTGCGCTCACAACAACTTATACTGCATCACAAGGTCTTCTTTTGATGATTCCAAACATGTATAAGATTGCTGGTGAATTGCTTCCAAACGTTATTCACGTTTCCGCTCGTTGCGTAGCTTCACACGCGCTTAACATTTTCGGTGACCACTCTGACGTATACGCTTGTCGTCAAACAGGTTACGCTATGATGGCTAACACCAACCCACAAGAAGTTATGGACCTTGGTGCAGTTGCACACCTTGCAACAATCAAGGGTAGAGTTCCATTCCTCAACTTCTTTGATGGTTTCCGTACATCTCACGAAATTCAAAAAATTGAGGTTTGGGATTACAACGACCTCGCTGAAATGGTAGACAAAGACGCTATCGCAGAGTTCCGTAAGAGAGCAATCAACCCTGAACACCCAGTTCTCCGTGGTTCAGCAGAAAACGGAGATATCTTCTTCCAACACAGAGAGGCTTGCAACAGTTACTACAATGCACTTCCTGCTATTGTTGAAGAATACATGGACAAAGTAAACGAGAAAATCGGCACAAACTACAAACTCTTTAACTACTATGGTGCAGAAGATGCAGACAGAGTAATCGTTGCTATGGGTTCAATCTGTGACGTTTGTGAAGAAGTTATCGATTACCTCACAGCGAAAGGCGAAAAGGTTGGTCTTGTAAAAGTAAGACTTTATCGTCCATTCGTAGCGGACAAACTCTTTGAAGCAATTCCTGCTACTGCAAAGAAAATCGCAGTTCTTGACAGAACAAAAGAACCTGGCTCACTTGGCGAACCACTTTACCTTGATGTAATTTCCGCACTTGCAATGAAAGGCTCAAAGGCAAAAGTTGTTGGTGGTCGTTATGGCCTTGGTTCAAAAGATACAACACCTGCATCTGTTTTCGCAGTATATGAAAACCTCAAAAAGAGAGAACCAAAAACAAACTTCACAATCGGCATTGTGGACGACGTAACAGGTCTTTCACTTCCTGAAAAAGTTGCTCCTGACACAAGCGCAGAAGGAACAGTTTCTTGTAAGTTCTGGGGTCTTGGTGGTGACGGTACAGTTGGTGCTAACAAGAACTCAATCAAGATTATCGGTGATAACACAGATAAATTCATTCAAGCATATTTCCAATATGACTCAAAGAAAACAGGTGGAATTACAATTTCTCACCTTCGTTTCGGTGATAAGCAAATTAAGAGCCCATACTACATTACAAAGGCAGACTTCGTTGCTTGTCATAACCCATCATATATGCTTAAAGGCTACAAGATTGTAAACGATGTAAAACCTGGTGGAACATTCCTTCTTAACTGCCAATGGACAGTTGATGAACTTGATGCTAACCTTCCAGCAGAAGTTAAGAAATACATCGCTGATAACAATGTTAAATTCTACATTGTAAACGCAATCGACAAGGCTATCGAAATCGGAATGGGTAAGAGAACAAATACAATTCTCCAATCTGCATTCTTCGCTCTTGCAAAGATTATGCCTATCGACGTTGCAGTTGAAAAAATGAAATACATGGCTAAGAAATCATACCTCAAAAAGGGTGAAGCAGTAGTTGAAATGAACTACAAAGCAATCGACGCCGGTGTTGATGCAATCGTTGAAGTTAAAGTTCCAGATTCATGGAAGACAATCAAAGTTACAAAGAAGAAAGAAAAGGTTAATGGCGCTCGTCCAGAACTCGTTAAGTATGTTGAAAACGTACTTATCCCTGTTTCAAAGATGGATGGCGACAAACTCCCAGTTTCTGCATTTGTTGACTACGCGGATGGTACATTCCCACAAGGTGCCGCTGCATATGAAAAACGTGGAGTTGCAGTAACAGTTCCAGAATGGATTCCAGAAAACTGTATCCAATGTAACAACTGTTCTTATGTATGTCCACATGCTACAATTCGTCCTTATGCATTGAATGCACAAGAGGCTAAGAAGGCTCCAAAATCAACAAAATATACAGCAAAAATGATTGGTAAAGGCTGTGAAGATTACAAATTCACAATCGCAATCAGCCCACTTGACTGTATGGGTTGCGGACTCTGCGTAAACGTTTGTCCAGTTGCTATCAAAGCAAAAGCAAACGGCACACCAGAAAAGACCGCTATCAGAATGGTTCCACAAGCAACACAAGCGGACCAACAAGAAGTATTTGACTACGCAGTAGCAAATGTATCAAAGAAAGACCTTCCATTCGCAGAATTTTCTGTTAAGGGAAGTCAGTTCAACCAACCACTCCTCGAATTCTCAGGCTCATGTGCAGGTTGTGCTGAAACATCATACGCTCGTCTTATCACTCAACTCTTTGGTGAAAGAATGTACATTTCTAACGCAACAGGTTGTTCATCAATCTGGGGTGGTTCTGCACCTTCAACACCATACACAGTAAACAAAGACAGTGGTTGTGGTCCAGCTTGGGCTAACTCACTCTTTGAAGATAACGCAGAGCATGGTCTTGGTATGTACCTTGGTCAAAAGACAATTCGTGAAAAACTCATCGGCAAAGTTATGAAGATGATGGAAAGCGACAAGGCAAGCGATGAATTCAAAGCGGTTGCTCAAACATTCCTTGATACAAAGAACGACGGCAAGGCTAATACTCCTGCTACAAAAGCACTTGTTGCTGAACTTGAAAAAGTTGCAGAAGCAGGTTGCCCAACAGCAAAAGAAATTCTCGCTGAAAAAGACTACCTCTCAAAGAAATCTGTATGGATCTTCGGTGGAGACGGTTGGGCTTATGATATCGGTTTCGGCGGTCTTGACCACGTGCTCGCATCTGGCGAAGATGTAAACGTAATGGTATTTGATACCGAAGTTTACTCTAACACTGGTGGACAGGCTTCTAAGGCTTCAAACATCGGTCAAGTTGCTCAATTTGCAGCGGCAGGTAAAGCAATCGGTAAGAAGAACCTTGCTGAAATCGCTATGTCTTACGGCTATGTATATGTAGCGCAAATCGCTATGGGCGCAGACCCAGCACAAACCATCAAAGCGATGGCAGAAGCAGAGGCTTACCCAGGTCCATCACTTATCATCGGTTATGCTCCATGTGAAATGCACGGACTTAAAGGTGGTATGACAAATTGCCAAGGCGAAATGAAGAAGGCAGTTGAGGCTGGTTACTGGCAAATGTTCAGATTCAATCCTGCTCTCAAAGCAGAAGGAAAGAATCCATTCTCACTTGACTCCAAAGAGCCAACAGGCGATTACAAGTCATTCATCACAAGCGAAACTCGTTACAGCCGTCTTGCACAACAATTCCCAGAAAGAGCAGAGGCACTCTTTGCTAAGGCTGAGGAAGCAGCAAAGGCTAAATATAAGAGACTTACAAAGTTTACAGAATTGTATAACGACTAATTCTCTAAAACTGAACAATAAAAAGTCCCCCCGAGCAATCGGGGGACTTTTTCATTTAATATTATTAAAAAAATAAAAAAACTTTCTCAAAAATGTTGACAAAGCCAAAACTATGTGATATACTAATCGTGTAAAGAAATGTAATAGGGGTTTTATGCCTATTATTAGACTTTTTTGTATAGTCCGCATAGGAGGAAAATTTAATGAGATATATTAGACCTGAAATTGAAATAAATGCTGTTCAAACAGAAGACATAATGGCTATCAGCGACGCGCTCAAAAATTTTGTGGATTTCGTTGGTGGTAATACATCAGAGGCTGATTCGAATGTAAATGTTGAGACTAACAAAGATGGAGGAATTGACATTAACGCAGGAGCGGACTTCTTCGGTTAATAAAAGCGATACTTAAACTGCATCACGTTTGTGATGCAGTTTTTTGTTTTTGTTGACAATATATATACGCGTGTGGTAAAATAATAAGGTAGAGATTTTTTGAAATCAAAAAGGAGATGCTTATGCTTAAAATAGAAAACCTAACCAAAATCTATGGTGAGAAAAAGGCAGTTGATAATCTTTCACTTCATATACAAGCGGGCGAAATGTACGCCTTTATAGGACACAACGGAGCAGGAAAGACAAC
>JAZSDJ010000152.1:0-3014 GCA_045531105.1 Eubacteriales bacterium
TATTCTCGTCTTTAATATTTCTCATTTGGTCTTTTACTGTTTTGTCATCAGCAAATTTGAGGAATTTTTCAAGTTCTTCTGGATTTTTAACAAATCCGTCACCGATGCATTCAGTAATAAGATTGCTGAGTTTTGGATTTGAATAACAAAGCCATCTTCTATGAGCAATACCATTTGTTACATTTGTAAACTTCTCTGGTGTTGCTTTATAAAAATCGTGGAATACAGTCTTTTTAAGAATTTCAGAGTGAAGTTTAGATACTCCATTTACTGTATGAGACGCTACAACGCTCAAATTCGCCATTCTAACTTGTGAGTATGCGATAATAGCCATTTTTGAAATTCTGTCCCAATCTCCTGGGTAGATTTTCCACAAATCATTACAAAGGCGACGGTTAATTTCTTTTACAATCATATGAATTCTTGGAAGTTTAAAACTAAACAAGTCCTCATTCCAACATTCAAGAGCCTCTGGCATTACAGTATGGTTAGTATAAGAAATAGTTTTCAATACAATTTCCCAAGCATCGTCCCAAGAATAACTATAAACATCCATGAAAATTCTCATAAGTTCAGGCACACAGAGTGCTGGATGAGTATCATTAATGTGAATAGAAACCTTGTCAGCAAAGCCATCAAGAGAGCCATAAGTTGCCAAATGGTCACTAATAATGCTTTGAAGTGATGCAGAAACAAGGAAATATTGTTGTGTCAAACGAAGGAGTTTTCCTTCTGTATGGTCATCAGATGGATAAAGAACCTTTGAAATAACTTCTGCGCTTGTGGTTTGTTCAATCGCTTTTACATATTGTCCTTGTGAGAAAAGGCTCATATTAAAACGAGTTGTATTGTGTGCTTTCCAAAGACGAAGTCTATTTACTGCATCATCAGCACCAGAAATCATCATATCATAAGGAATCGCTTCTACTTCCTCGAAATTTTCATATTTAAGATCAAGTCTGCCATTGATCCATTCTTCCTTGATGTGACCACCAAAACGAACATTAAATTTTTTATCTGTTCTTGGAACGAGCCAGCATTCTCCATCAGGAATCCATGCATCAGGCAATTCTACTTGATTACCATCAATAATTTTTTGTTTAAAAAGTCCATATTCGTAAAGAATTGAAAATCCATCAGCAGGATAGTTGAGTGATGTCAAAGAATCCATAAAACACGCTGCCAAACGGCCAAGTCCACCATTTCCAAGACCTGGATCTGGCTCCATTTCATAAATTTCTTCAATATCAAAACCAAATTCTTTAAGAGTTTCGCTATACTCGTTACAAATTCCAAGATTTCTAAGACTTGTTTTCAAAGAACGACCAATCAAAAACTCCATACAAAGATAATAAACTTTCTTTGCGTGTTCATCTCTCACTTTATGCTTAAAATGAGATCTTTTTTGAGTGAGAATATCTTTTACTGTAAGAATAGTTGCTTTATAAACCTGCTCTTTCGTTGCATCATCTGGTGTAACACCAAAATATCTTGAAAGTTTCACTTGAAGTGCAAGTTTAATATCTGCTTTTGTGGGTTGCTTGTTCATTTATTTATATTTCTCCTTTTTCCAACACAACACGTGTCAAAAATACATATTTTGCATAAAATATCAAATTAAACTGTCCCGTAAAACACGGGACAGTTAATTTTTAACATTTGCCGGTTAATTTTTTGTACATTTCTAAATATCTATTTGCAGAAACATCCCAAGAAAAATCAATTTCCATGATTTTCTTAATTAGTTCTGTCCATTTTTGCTCATCTCTAAACAATTCTACGGCACGTAAAACTGCATCTTTCATTTCATGAGCATTATAATTAGCAAAGGTGAATCCGTTTCCTTCTCCATTATATTTATTATAAGGTTTGATGGTATCATAAAGACCGCCCGTTTCACGAACAACAGGAACTGTACCATATCTTGATGAAATCATTTGCGCAAGGCCACATGGCTCGCTCTTTGACGGCATTAAGAAAATATCAGAACCTGCATAAATTTTCTTTGATAAATCCTTATTAAATTCAAAGAAAACCTTCACTTGGTTAGGATATCTGTATTGAATATCTCTAAAATAATCCTCAATTTCCTGCTCTCCTGTTCCTAAAAGTACAAATTGCACTCCGCAAGCAAGCATTTCAGGAAGAATATATTCAACAAGGTCAAATCCTTTATGCGATGCAAGTCTTGAAACCATAGAAACCACAGGGATTTTGGGATCAACAGGCAAAGATGAAAGTTTTTGAAGTTCTTCTTTACATTTTGCTTTCCCAGACAAATCGCTCGAAGTATATTTCTTAATGATTACATCATCTTTTGATGGGTCGTAATAATTAACATCTATACCATTTACGATTCCAGATACTTTTCCTGCAAATAAATGAAGAACATGATGAAGTCCACTTGAATAAAATTCAGTTTGAATTTCATTTGCATATCTTTCACTAACAGTAGATACTTGATCTGTGCAAACGATAGCCCCTTTTGTTAAGTTCATACAACCATTGTATTCAACGGTTGTCATATCATCAATCGAATCAAGTCCAAAAACATCTCCTAAAATATGGAGTGGATAAATTCCCTGATAATCAATATTATGAATAGTATAAACTGTTTTTATATTAGCATACAAAGGCGATGCCGAATATTTTCTTTTAAGATAAATAACGGTCATTGCGCTTTGCCAGTCGTTAGCGTTTAAAACATCTGGGTAGAAATCAATAAGAGGCATTATATCAAGCACGGCTTTGCTAAAAAATCCGTATCTTTCTGCATCATCATAATTTCCATAAACAGTATCACGATCAAAATAATATTCATTGTCAATGAAATAATATGTTACTCCGTCACGCTTGCATGAAAACACTCCACAATATTGACATCTCCATGACAAATAAACATATGTTTCACCAACAAATTCAAGAGAATCCATAAACTTTGTCTTTATAGCCTTGTGAAGAGGCATCACAACCCTTACATCTGCTCCTTTTTTAGCAAGAGCAGACGGCAAAGA
>JAZSDJ010000196.1:0-2518 GCA_045531105.1 Eubacteriales bacterium
TGCCCCAACAGGCATCGCCCTTCCACTTTGGCAAATCGAAGAAATTGTCAAAACAAACCCCAATAATGTGGTTATAATTGATGAGGCATATGTCGATTTCGGAGCGGAGAGTGCTGTATCGCTTGTCGATAAATACGACAATTTAATCGTTACACAAACCTTTTCAAAATCTCGTTCCTTAGCAGGTGCGCGACTTGGATTTGGTATCGCTTGCGAAACCCTTATTGCCGATATGAATACAATCAAGTACTCAACCAATCCTTACAATGTCAATAGAATGACAATGATGGCAGGCTATGGCGCACTTTGTGAAAACGATTACTATATGTCAAACTGTAAAACAATAGCTAAAAATCGCACTTATACAAAGGAAAAACTTGAAGAACTTGGATTTTTTGTTCTTGACTCAAAGGCAAACTTCCTTTTTGCGAAAAGCAACAAAATATCAGGCGAGGCACTCTACCTTAAATTGAAGGAAAAGGGAATACTTATTCGTCACTTCACAAAAGAGAGAATAAAGGAATTTAACAGAATTACAATAGGCACAAAAGAACAAATGGACGCGCTAATTTGCGCTATAAAGGAGATTTTGTAATGAGAAGTTTTGAAATAAAACGCAAAACAGGTGAAACAGATATAAGCCTTTATTTGTCACTTGATGGCAAAGGAAAGGCAGAAATAAATACAGGCTGTGGTTTCCTTGACCATATGCTCACTCTTTTCGCAAAGCACGGACATTACGACCTTACAGTTACCTGCAAGGGCGACACAGAGGTTGACTATCACCACACAGCGGAAGATGTTGCAATTTGTCTTGGTAAAGCATTTGACGAAGCGATAGGCGACAAAAAAGGCATTTATCGCTATGGCAGTATGATTTTGCCAATGGACGAGGCGCTTATTTTGAGTGCTGTTGATATTTCAGGCAGAGCCTATCTTGGTTACGCACTTGAAATTCCTGCTTGTAAAGTAGGTGATTTTGATACCGAACTTTGTCAAGAGTTCTTTATGGCATTTACAAGAGAAGCGAATATCACACTTCATATAAGACAACTTGCAGGAACAAACTCTCATCACATTATAGAGGGCGCATTCAAAGCAACTGCAAGAGCTCTTGCAAAGGCGAGCGCAATCGATGAAAAATATGCAAACGAAATCCCTTCCACAAAAGGAGTAATTTAATAGAATGATAGCCGTAATAGATTACGGAGTAGGCAATCTTTTTTCGCTTTGTTCTTCGCTTGAAGCAATAGGCGCAAAAACAGTTGTTACAAAAGACCCCGAAACAATAAGAAAAGCAGATAAAATTCTTTTGCCAGGAGTTGGCGCATTTGAAGACGCCATAAAGAAACTCATCGACACAGGACTTGATAAAGTAATTGTTGACGAAGTTAAAAAAGGCAAAAAAATCCTTGGCATTTGTCTTGGAATGCAACTCCTTTTTGAAAAAAGTTACGAATATGGAGAACATAAAGGACTTGGACTTCTTAAAGGAAGCGTTGTTCCTATGCAAGGCGTAATCCCAAAGGAACTCAAAATCCCACACATAGGTTGGAATTCTTTGCACATAACAAAATCTCATCCTATTTTCAAATATGTAAAAGAGGGCGATTTTGTGTATTTTGTTCACTCATATTATGCAACAGACTGTGAGGACAGCCTTCTTGCTGATACAGAGTATGGCAAAAATCTCACCGCTGCCGTTGCACTTGACAATGTAACAGGAACACAATTCCACCCCGAAAAGAGTGGAGATATAGGACTTTCCATACTCAAAGGATTTTGCGAATGGGAGGACGAAAAATGAACATTTTCCCGGCAATAGATTTGTACGATAAAAAAGCCGTTCGTCTTTTTAAAGGCGACTACAACCAAATGACAATATATAGCGAAAACCCTATCGAAATCGCTCGCGATTTTGAAAAAAAGGGCGCAAAATTCATTCATATGGTTGACCTTGAAGGAGCAAAGGACGGAACAACTCCAAACCTTGAAATCGTGGCACAGGTGGCAAAAGAAACAGACTTGTTCGTTGAAATTGGTGGAGGAGTTCGCACAGAGGAAACACTCAAAAAATATTTTGACAGTGGCGTTGACCGTGTGATTTTAGGCACAGTTGCAGTAACAAACGAGGAATTTTTGAAAAAAGTAGTTTCTACTTATGGCGAAAAAATCGCAGTTGGTGCAGATGTAAAAGATGGCTATATCGCTATAAAGGGCTGGCTTGAAAGTTCAAGCCTTACTCTTGATAATTTCTTTGAAAAAATGCAGAAAATCGGCGTTAAAACCATAATATGCACAGACATTTCAAAGGACGGCGCTATGCGTGGCACAAATATTCAAATGTATAAAGAACTTTCCCAAAAATATTCTATGAATATAGTAGCGTCGGGTGGAGTTTCTACAATCGACGATGTTATAGAACTTCGTAAAATGAACCTCTATGGCGCAATAATTGGCAAAGCGTATTATATTGGAGCAATAGATTTAAAAGAAGCAATCGAGGTGGCGAAATGAT
>JAZSDJ010000063.1:0-3707 GCA_045531105.1 Eubacteriales bacterium
AGTTGGATTGACCTGTTGTCTTCCTAAGACCGCTTGGCCTCCGACTTTAAAATCTTGTTGTGGACTTCTTAATTTTGACGAGGGAGATATCTATATTGATGGCTTTTCAATAAAGGAAAATCCTATCGAGGCTAAGAAGAAAATCGCATATCTTCCTGATAATCCTGATCTTTACGAATTTATGAGTGGTATAAAATACCTTACCTTCATAGCCGATATTTATGGAGTTTCAAAAGAGGACAGAGAGGCAAGAATAAAGAAATATGGCGATATGCTTGAAATCACAGAAAATCTTGCTCAACCAATTTCCTCATACTCGCATGGTATGAAACAGAAAATAGCGATAATTTCAGCCCTTATTCATGCGCCAAAACTTCTTATAATGGATGAACCATTCGTTGGTCTTGACCCGAAGGCATCATTTCTTTTAAAAGAGGAAATGAAAAAAATTTGCGAAAATGGTGGAGCGATTTTCTTCTCGACTCATGTTCTTGATGTAGCAGAAAAGATTTGTGATAAGATCGCAATTATAAAAGACGGAGTTCTTGTAAAGAGTGGCTCTATGGGCGAAGTAAAAGGCGACGAAAGCCTTGAAAGCGTATTCCTTGAATTGGAGGACACAAATGCTTAAAACACTCTTAAAATCGAAATTGAGCGCGTTTTTTGCATCATTTTCTGGCGCAGGATTAAACAAAAAGAAAAAACAACAGTCAATGGTGACAAAAGTTTTTTTGATTATATTGTTCGCATTCCTTGCAGGCTATTTAATGTTCGCGTTTGGCGCTATGATGTTTGGAATTGATACCTTGGCAAAAGAAACGGGCGAATATTGGGCATCACAAACACTTGCTTCAATACTCGCTTCACTGCTTTGCATTATAGGAAGCGTCTTTACAGTAAAAACACAAATTTTTGAGAGTAAAGATAATGAACTTCTTCTTTCAATGCCAATTCCACCAAGATACATTTTTCTTTCAAGAATTTTAATGCTTCTTGTTGTAAACTATGCACTTGAAACAATCGTTTTACTCCCTGCAATAGTAGTTCACGCAGTTGTTGTGGGTTATAGTGTTTGGGGCGCTTTATCTACCTTGGTTGTGTTTATTTTGCTCCCGCTTTTCACACTCAGTTTGTCCGTTCTTGTCGCGTGGATTATTTCGATAATTTCAGCAAAACTTAAAAATAAAACAATAGTAAGCGTTTTATTCACCGTTTTGTTTATGGCGATTTACTTTATCGCTTGTGGCGCATTCGGTGGCTTTGTAGGCTCCTCAGCCGGTAGTGAGGAGGAAGTGCCTGTTGATATGTCAGGATTTAAAAAGACCTATCTATTTTATTGGATGGGTAAAGCGATGGCAGAGGGCGATGCACTTTCGCTTTTGTTCGTTGCACTTTGTACAATAATCCCAGCATTAATCGTATATTTTATTTTAAATCATAGTTTTATAAAAATTATAACAACAAACACAGGCGTTAAAAAGATAAAATATGTTGCAAAGGAAAATAAGGTAAGTTCACCAGATAAAGCCCTTTTCAATAAAGAGATAAAACGCTTTTTCACCTCGTCTGCATATATTTTAAATGCAGGAATGGGAAATATAATGACTATTCTTGTTGCGGTTATGATCATATTCGTTGGCGCAGAACTCGTTCCGATTATAAACGAAGACCCACTTATTATACCATTAGTTCCAGTAATGGCTACAATGGTTATAATGTTTATGTCATCAATGAATATGGTTTCCGCTCCCTCAATATCGTTAGAAGATAAAAACCTTTGGATTCTTCAAGTAGCACCAATAGATCCTAAAAAGATTTTGAGAGCGAAAAGACAAGTTCATATCGCAATATGCACACCTTGCACAGTAATTGCTTCAATCATTGTTTCAATCGCTCTTAAATTGAGTGTAATTGATGCGATTTTTATGATTTTGTGTGCCGAATCAATCGTGTTTTTTACAGCGTATTTTGGACTTTTCTTGGGAGTGAAATTCCCTAAATTTGACTGGCAAAACGAAACAGTGGCAGTAAAACAAGGCTTTGCAGTTTTCGGCTCAATGTTCGGCACAATGATTTGGTCAATGCTCCTTTTTGTTGGTGCAATGGCTCTGGCAATTTTCCAAGTCGCTTTCTGGATTACAGGAGTTGTAATCGTACTATTGAACAGTATCGTTTGTTTTGTGCTGTATTATTATTTTGCAAAACACGGCGCAAAAACATTTGCAAACTTAAAACATTAAAATAAACACAGAGTCCATAAAACTCTGTTAAGAGGTAAAAATGAAAGAACTTTTATGCCCTGCTGGCAATTTTGAAAAAATGAAATCTGCCATTTTGTATGGGGCAGATGCAGTATATCTTGCATCAGATGTATTTGGAATGCGCGCAAGTGCAGATAACTTCACCCTTGAAGAACTTGACGAGGCTACACAATACGCGCACGAAAGAAACGTAAAAATCTATGTCACAGTAAATACAATGCCACACACAAACGAGTATGAAAGACTCAAAAAGTATCTATTAAAACTCGACGAAATAGGTGTTGATGCACTTATAATTTCCGACCTTGGAGTTTTCGCACTGGCTCGTGAAATCATTCCAAAAATGGAAATTCATATCTCAACCCAAGCGAGCACAGTTTCGGCATATACAGCCACAGTATGGCATAAAATGGGTGCAAAGCGTGTTGTTTTGGCAAGAGAACTCTCTCTTGCAGAGATAAATGAAATTCGCAAGAACACGCCTAAATCACTTGAACTTGAATGTTTCATTCACGGCTCAATGTGCATATCTTATAGTGGCAGATGCTTGCTCTCAAACTATTATACAGGCAGAGATGCAAACCGAGGCGCTTGCGCCCAACCATGTAGATGGAATTACAAAAATGCCACCCCTGTGTCGTTTGCAGAGGAAAAACGGCTTGAACATAACCTATCAATCGAAGAATATAAAGAGGGAAGTTTCATAATGTCCTCAAAAGATATGTGTATGATTGAACACATTCCCGAACTTATGGAAAGTGGAATTGATAGTTTCAAAATAGAGGGCAGAATGAAAAGCGCATACTATACAGCCATTTGCGCGAATACTTATAGAATGGCAATGGATGCATATATTAAAAATCCAAGCGAATATAAATATGATGAACAATGGCTGAGGGAACTCGAAAGCGTTAGTCATCGTGACTACGCAACAGGCTTTTATTTTGATAATCCTATGGACAATGCACAAACAGTCATAAACACAGGCTATCTTCGTGAAAAAGCCTACCTCTGTGTCGCTCAAAGCGAAAAGGACGAGAATGGTTATGCGGTTTTTATGCAAAAAAACAAACTCGTTGTAGGAGATAGCGTGGAACTTATAACCCCTGGCAAATGTGGAGTTTCATTCGTTGTTGAAGAAATGCTCACAATCGACGATAAACCACTTGAAAGTGCGCCACACCCCTCGATGCTTTTCAAAATAAAAGTTCCTATTGATGTTCACACAGGCGATATTTTGCGTTCAAGCGAGAGGTAATATGGAAACATTTATAGAAATTTTAAAAGCGATATTTATCGGTATCGTACAAGGAATAACCGAGTGGTTGCCTGTGTCAAGCACAGGACATATGATAATCGTAAACGATTTCTTCCCACTCAATGTGTCACCAGAGTTTTGGGACTTTTTTGAGGAAGTCGGAGGCCAAGCGGTCTTAGGAAGACAAC
>JAZSDJ010000240.1:0-9570 GCA_045531105.1 Eubacteriales bacterium
TTAATCATATTAAGTCCCCCCGCTGCTTCCGCTGGGAAGAATTTAACCGCTTTAAGTCCAAGTTCTATTGCTTGTTCAACTTCGCTTGGTGTTGCACAACCAGGGAGAATTGGGTAGCCTTTATCAAGGCAATGCTTTACAACTCTTGGATTAAGTCCTGGGCTTACAATGAATTTTGCGCCTGCTTTCCATGCTTCGTCCGCTTGTTCTGGTGTAAGAACTGTTCCTGCACCAACAAGCATATCTGGGAGTGCATCTGTTACCGCTTTAATCGCTTCTTTTGCGCAAGCAGTACGAAATGTGATTTCTGCGCAGTTAAGTCCACCCTTTGCAAGTGATTTTGCAAGTGGAACTGCGTTTTTTACATCTGTGATTTTAATAACTGGTACAAGACCATAGTTGTGAAGTTGTTCAAAAATGTCCATTTTTATTTCCTCTTTCATAAAAAATCTTATTTACAAAATGCGCTGAAAGCCTTGTGTGCTTCATATAAATCGTTTTTCGCGATTACTTCCATTGGTGCGTGCATTGAAAGAACAGGAACACCGATATCTACTGTATCAATGTTGTGGTTCGCGATATACATAGCGACTGTTCCACCACCACCAACATCTACTTTTCCAAGTTCAGCGGTTTGCCAAATTACGCCTGCGTCGTCAAAAATTTTACGAATTTTTCCAACATATTCTGCGCTTGCATCACTTGTTGAACTTTTTCCTCTTGCGCCTGTGTATTTTGACATTACAACACCACAGTTCATAAGTGAACAGTTGCGTTTTTCAAATACCTCTGGGTACATTGGGTCATAACCTGCATTTACATCGGCTGAAAGACACATTGAATTTGCCTTTACAACATTAAAGTTACCGCCGAGGTTTTTGCAAATTTCTTCCATAATGTCAACTATAAGGTCGCATTGCATACCACTAACGCCCTCTGAACCAATTTCTTCTTTGTCGGCAAGCACGCACATAAGTGTATCTTTGCTATCTTTATTTTCAAGAATTGCTGTGATTGCTGGGTAAGCACAAACTCTATCGTCGTGACCATAACCTGCTACAAAAGTTCTATCAAGACCAAGGTCTTTTGCTTTCATTGAAGGAACGGCACAAAGTTCTGCACTCATAAAATCACTTTCAACAATTCCGTATTTCTCATTGAGAATTTTAAGCATATTGAACTTAACGCTCTCGTCAAGGTCGCTATATGGCTCTGACCCGATAAGAAGGTTGAGTCCCTCTCCTGAAAAAGCATTTGCAAGAGTTTTTTGAGATTGGTCGTGTGCAAGGTGTGGCAAAAGGTCTGTAATACAGAAAATTGGGTCGCCCTCGTCCTCGCCGATTACGACATCGACATTTTCTCCGTCTACCTTTGTAACAACTCCGTGAAGTGCGAGAGGAATTGTAACCCATTGGTATTTTCTGATTCCACCATAGTAGTGGGTTTTAAGATATGCCATACTTTCGTTTTCGTAAAGTGGGTGTTGTTTCATATCAAGTCTTGGAGAGTCGATATGAGCGGCGCAAATTTTAATTCCGTTTTCAAGGTTATTTGTGCCTGCAACAAAAATATAAAGGCTCTTTCCTCTATTATTGAAGTAGTACTTGCCACCAGCGACAATTTTGTCACCAAGTTTATATTCAACAAATCCTGCTTCGCTTGCCATTCTAATTCCTTCTTTAACGGCTTCGCGTTCGGTCTTGGAATTATCAATGAATTTTTTGTAACCCTCTGCGTATTCCATAACGGTCTTTTTATAATCTTCTTTATCAGTTTTAAAGGTGTTCTTCTTTTTATAGAAAAGTTTCTCCTTCAAAAGTTCTTCTGTGGTTTTTTCCTTTTCCATTTTCATTCTCCTAACAAGTTTAATTTTTTAAGTATAGACATGATTTGACCATCAATGTCGCACCCTTCATCATTCACTATTTCATAAGTGCAAAGTTCCCTCAATTTTTCATTTGTGAGTTGGCTTTGTATTCTTGCGATTGCTTTTGCGCGAGGTATTTTATCTCTTTTAACAATCCTGTCGATTTTCAGTTCATCGGGGGCTGTTACGCAAATTGTAACATCGCACATTGAGTCAAATCCACTTTCAAAAAGCACTGGAGCATCGACAAGCGTTGCCTTTACACCATTTTTTCTGTTTTGTTCAAGCGTGTTTTTAACATCGCTTTTTATATACTTATGAGTAATTGTATTCAAAACTTTCAAATGTTGAGATGCGTTTTGTCCCTCGAACACTTTTTCTGAAAGATATGCTTTGTCAAGCGAGCCATCAGGCTTTAAAATGTCCTTTCCAAAGAACATACAAAGTTCTTTTAAGCAATCAGAGCCTGGGGCTACTATTTTTGTAGCATATACTTTATCGGTGTCGATATACTCAACTCCGTATTCTTGAAATTTTTCACATACATAGCCCTTGCCAGAGCCACTTGTTCCACAAAGTCCTATTGTAAGCATAATACTCCCTAAATAGTAATTTCTTTTCCTTCTCTATCTGATATATATGCACATTCAAGTATTTTTTGAACATACGCGCCATCTTCAAACGAAGGGCTTGTAGGTTTATTATTTATTATCGAATCACAAAATGCAAACATACTTCCAATATGACCTCTGAGCCAACCAATCGGCGCTTTTATTCCAGGGAAAATTCCCGCAGGGGCTGGGTAGCGATTTATACATTCAATTTTTGTATAACCACGCTCGCCACCATAGTTTCCGTCTTTTGCGTCGTTTGAATAAAATTCAAGGTAATTCAAATCCATTAGATTAAAACGAAGGCTTCCCTTGTCGCCTCTGATTTCAAATGAAAGTTCATCATTTGCGCCAAGTGTAATTTTGCTAACCTCGATTGTACCAAAAGCACCACATTTGAGTTTCGCTATCATATAAAATGCCTCATCAGCATTTGTCTGCCATTTTTCACCATTCATTCCTGTGCGAATGGGGTATGCGATTTGGCTTTTACCAAACACGCTTTCAAACTCGCCACAAAGGTAATAGATTAAATCTGTCACATGAGAGCCAAGGTCGAAAAGCACGCCTCCTCCGCAAATATCTTTGTCCTGTTTCCAGCCTGCGTTTTTACTCGTGTCCATAGCGCTTGAATGAAGATATTTTGCGTTGAAAGATAAAATATTGCCTATTTTCCCCTCGTCAATAAGTTCCTTTGCGTGAAGAACTGCGCCTAAAAATCTATTATTAAAAACTATTTGCGCGCGCACACCATTTTCTTCTGCAAGGGTTGCGAGTTCCTTTGCCTGCTCATATGTTACAGCGAGTGGCTTTTCACAATAAATATGCTTTTTTGCTAAAATTGCTTTCTTTGCAGTTTCGTAATGATAGATATTTGGGGTGCAAATATCAACAGCGTCAATTTCGGGATTATAGATGATATCGTCTTCGTTATCTGTATAGAAACCAAGAGAAAATCGTTCGCATGCGTCTTTCGCTTTTTCAATATGACGCGTACAAATTCCATATATTTCAACCTTGTGTTGTGTGTTGAAAAAGTAAGGTATATTATTAACACAATAAGCGTGTGTTCTTCCCATAGAGCCGAAGCCTAAAAGACCTATTTTCATCTACAACACCTCCAAAAAGCATTTTATAGCATTGAATATTACATTCCAAATTAAAGTATACCACTTTTTTCGCTTTTTTTCAATATTATAAATAAAATATTTTAAAAATACGCTCGTTTCTTCGCGTGTGCGAGATTTTTTGTCGATTTTTTGTAAAGTTTTAAAGCAAAAGGGAGCCAAAATAGGCTCCCGTTGTCTGTTTTATGGATTTATTGATTCGTATTCTGGCAAACTGAGGTCAAAACTTCCTGCCGAGAGTCCTGTGTCCGAATTATTCAGCATAATTGCAAATTTTGCAACAAGGCTTGAATATGAAACATAAAGGCCCATCTTTTTAAGTTCTGCGTTTGTACCTGCATACTTTGTTTCAACATCACTAAATACTGTGTCAAAATACTCTTGATTAAGTTCTGTTGTTGACATAATATAAAGTTTCGCTGTATGGTCAAGATAACCTATCATTGTTGATTGATAATACTCATAGTCATATGCATCTACGAAAAACTTGCCGTCGTTGTCCTCATCAAAATCAACTGTGATTGACAAACGGCTCATATTATCTACGATAAGTTCAATTTGAATATAAAGTCTATCTTCTTTCGAATCATAGCCATATGTGTATTTTCTTCCATATTGGTTTTCTGTTTGAGGGTCATATTCAAGAAGCGTATACAAGTCTCCGATTTGAGTTGTCTTGTTGTTCATAATGTAATATTTAAGAATATGGAAGGCATTGTTCTTAATATTTGCATCATAAACTTGCGAAATGTCAAGAGGTGTCTCTAATTTTTGGCTATTTACACCCTCTACAACGGAAGATTTTATAGCAAAGTTTATGTTTTGTCCATCAACCATTTGCATGGTTACAATTCCTATAACCTTACCTGTTGTGTCAAGAAGTGGTCCTCCACTGTTTCCACCCGATATAGGTGCGGTAAATTGGACACATTCCTTGCCGTTTATTATTCTATTAGGGTTTGATACAACGCCATATGTGAATGTATCTGTAAGTCCAAGTGTGCTACCAAGTGCGTATATTGTATCGCCTGTTTCAACTACCGTTGATGAAAATTCAAGATATTTTTCGTTACTTGTTTCTATTTTCAAAATAGCGACATCAAGTGTTTCGCTATATGCCACAACCTTAACACTCGCGATAGCCGAACCACCTGTATATTTTACAACAGATAAACTATATGCGCCTTTAATTACATGATAGTTTGTTGCGATATAACCATCGGCACTGATGAAAAATCCTGAGCCGACTGTCATGCTCTTGCCCTTTTTATCTATTGCAGAAATTTCAAGCATTGCATCTTTTGAGTTTTGATAAATTTCTTTTGCAGAGGATTGAGCGAGCGCCTCTGGTGAAATGTACTCACCTGTGTACGAATCTCCACACATTGTACATGTGTAAATTGTTCTATCATTTGCCTTATCAGGGATTGCCTTATAGTTACATTCTACAACAGATATGTTTTCATCACGCATTGATTTGTTGCAATATTTGCAAGAATATGTGCGTATTCCCTTTTCGGTGCAAGTTGGCGCCTTTGTAATTCTTGGGTCTCCCTCTTCGTGTTTGTTTGTCGCTGGTGTATATTGGTCGCTATACTGATGCGCACAGTTTTGGCACATATGTTTTACATAGCCCTCTTGCGAGCATGTGGGAGCAATTACTGTTTCCGTATAGGAATGGTTTTTTGCTTTAATTACTCTTTCGTCGAAAAGTTGAAAACAAACAGTGCAGTAAAGTTCTTCTTTTCCTGTATCAGTACAGGTTGGTATTGATACAACTTCCCACTCCGTTCCTTTATGGCCTGTTGCCTTTACCCTCTCCGCTTTACCTTCGTTGCCACATTCGCAACGCATAAGTGTGTAGCCTTCTTCTGTACAAGTTGGTGGAACTACCGTTGATGTATATGAATGAGTATGTCCGTCCGTTGGTTGCGATGATATAGGATTGTCATCTTCTTGCATACAAGAGGCAAGGAAAAGCACCATTAACACCGCCAAAATAAGCACAAGGCTTCTTAATTTCATACATCCTCCTTAAAAGATTAAACTTATTATCATAAATTAACAAATATATTTTAACATATATTATTCTAAATGTCAAATAGAAATATTGACAAAGTATTTTTTGTGTGCTAAAATACTACTATCTTAATTTTTGGGGGATTTTATAATGAGTAATATGAATGTTGTTTGTCTTGACCTTGAAGGCGTTTTAGTTCCTGAAATTTGGATTGCTTTCGCTGACGCTGTTGGGATTCCTGAACTTCGCAGAACTACAAGAGATGAGCCTGATTATGACAAACTTATGAAGTATCGTTTGAACATTTTGAAGGAGCATGGTCTTGGTCTTAAAGAAATTCAAGAAACTATTGCAAAAATCGACCCTCTTGATGGTGCAAAAGAATTTCTTGATGAACTTCGTTCCATTACACAAGTTATAATTGTGAGTGATACATTTACACAATTTGCGCAACCTCTTATGAAAAAACTTGGTATGCCTACTATTTTCTGCAACACTCTTGAAGTTGCTGAAAACGGTGAAATTACAGGTTACAAAATGAGAGTTGAAAAATCCAAACTCACAACTGTCAAGGCGCTTCAATCCATGGGATTTGAAACTATTGCGGCTGGTGACAGTTACAACGACCTTGGAATGATTCTCAACTCAAAGGCTGGATTCCTTTTCAAAAGTACAGAAAAAATCAAGGCTGATTACCCTGACCTTCCTGCTTTTGAAGAATACGATGAATTTCTTGAAGCAATTAAACAAGCACTCTAATTACATATAAAAAGGATGCCCGAAGGCATCCTTTTTTGTTTTATTCTTCTTGCTTAAAAGCACTTGGAACAACTGCTTCAACAGGATTTACTCTGTTAATACTGATTGTATTGAATGTCAAATCTCCTATTGTAATTGGCGCATTATCTTTGTTTTCCATTGTGTGTTGAATGTATGAAATTTCGTCAACTCCATCGCCATTCAAATCTCCAATAACATAGCCAGTCATAATAAGGTCCAAACTCTTTAACGCTTCTGTCGTAAATCCTTTAATGCTAACATTACAGAATTTATAAACTCTTCCAGATATTTCAACTTGAATTCCACGATTTGTATCGAAAAGTTCAAAGAATTCATTTACAAGTCCGTTTGCCTTTGCATCGCTTGCATTTGTTATTATAATACCGAATTTAATAGCGCCTACATTTTCTTCGTAATGTTTCAATGCACTAAGATTTATTTCATAACCACAAGAAATACCTGTTCTGTCAGAATTAACAGAATAACCACTTATTGTAATGATAGGTTCGAGTTCTTTGTCATCGTACATTTTGTCATCACAGATTTGGCAAATTGTGTTTTCCGTTCCTGCTTGTGCAAAACCATTCAAATACAAAATTGTAACTTTGTATTCATGAGTTGTATAATCACGGAAAATGCTATATTCCTCGGTTTCTCCACAGTTAATGCAGGTATAAACAATTACACCAAGGTCTTTACAATTTGGCATCGTTGTAATTACGCCACCATCAAAGGTATGGGACATTTCGCCCTCTGTTGTAGTTGAAATCACTTCATCGCAAACATAACACTTTTCAACTATTGTTTTAAGTGTTGTGCAGGTCGCATCAGTTACAATATTAATACCGTTATGATAATATGTTAGGCTTGGATGAACTACTATATCTGCCGAAGAACTAACAAACCACGCTGTGTCGCTTCCGCAATCCATAAATGTTGCTTCATTAATTCTTCCACTGTAACCTTGCGCTTTTATTGCATTAGCAAATACCTCGATTGCGCTTTTGCTTTCCATAAATATTCGAATATTCTTCATATCAGGAAGAACCGCTTGACCATTAACCGTTACATAGCCCTTGATATACCAATTCTTAGTTACTTGATTACTTGCAAATTCTTGACCAAGATTAAGCGCAGTTTCAGGTGTATCTCCGCCTATAATATAAACAGTTGTAATACCATTTGCACCATTAAATGCAAACTTTTCGGAAAGGTCGCATCCCTTTGAAATGTATGCTTCTCTTATAATATTTCCTCCATTATTTACTTGCTTTCCAACATAAATAAGGTTTGTATTAAACTCATACGGAATATCATTTGATGAAGCGCTAAGATTTGAAAAACACAAAAGTCCAAGTTTTGTGATAGTTCCTTTTACAATGAACTCATCAAGGCTTACTGCTCTTCCCATACAGAAGGTTTCTCTCTTAATTTCGGTAACGCCTTTACCGATAACTACATTTTTGAGATCGTAGACATCTCCGAAACAACCACTTGTGCCAGTATTTGCAATGTCTGTTACTGTATCTGGAATATATATTCCTTGGATTGAGTATGCCTTGAAGCCTTGAATTGTTTTAACCTCAACAATATCCTCACCAATCAACACATAGGATGGGAAATAAATTATTGCCTTGTTAAAGGTTGCGCTTGGGTTTGGTGTTGCAACTCCGTCTGTGCTTATTGAAAGAAATTCAAGAGTTGCATCAAAAAGTCCATAACCCTCAATGTATGTTTTATTTACAAGTGAAATTGTATTTGTAGTTTCTGCTCCACCACAGTCAACACAAGTACCTTTTATTGTTATGTTTGAGCCATTAACTATGTATTCTGCATCCTTTACAGTATGTGAGGTCGCATCCTGCCAATCTGCCACATATTGAAGATTACAAACGGAGCAAGTATATTCCTTGTAGCCCTTTGAGGTACAGGTTGGCAATTTTTCTGTGCTTGTAAGCACGTGGGCGCCATATTCTGTGCCTTGGTTTACGATTTTTTCATCGTCACAAGCATAGCAAATATAAGTGTCTCTTTCAAACTGTGAGCAATTCGCGTCAAAATGATAAATATTTGTTGAATAGCAATGCTTTTCTGTTGTTCCTTTGTTTGTAATTACGCCTGCTCTTGTCGCTGTGTAATAACTTCCGTCCTCACAAGAATAGAAGGTCACATTTTCCATTCTTTCGTTTCCTTGGTATGGTACTACGCTTGCCACGAGTTGTTCGATGTCTTCATTAGTTGGCATATACAAACGAATAGTATTACCAGAAAAAATATGATTGCCTGTTGCAATAGCGGGACCATTAAATGCAATAGTCAAAGAGCCCGATGCTCCACTTACAAATTCCTTTGGAATTGATTTAGTTTCACCCTTAGCAACTCTAACTGCGATTTGAGAGAAACTTGTTCCATTAAAGCAACGATTTGAAAGAGTGCATCCTTCTGGAATTATCACACTTCCTGTTGCTTTTGAAGACATAAATGCTTCATCTCCAAAAAACTCAACACAATCTCCAAATTCAATATCTTGACCTGAAATGAATGTAGCGCCAGCAAAAGCACGATATTCAAAGCGAACTACGCTCGTCAAGTCAAATTCAAACGCGGTAAGTTCGCCAGAAGCACTTGATTGGTTGAAGGCATTTCCACCGATTTTAGTTATCTTGGATTTACATACAAAGGCTGTGAAGCCCTTTGAGCCACTAAAAAGTTCTTGTTCAATTTCAGTCAATCCAGAGCCGATATATATTTTCCCTATCGTAGAACCACCAAAGGCGCTATTTCCAGAACCACCACCGAGCTTGGTAATGCTATCTGGAACATAAAGGTCATAGGTCATGCTTCTGAATGTGTTGTTGTTGACTGCTTTTACAGTGTATGTCTTTCCATTATAAGTAACACTTGATGGGAAAACAAGGTTTCCTCCTCCAAATGAGCCCTTTCCAGTGATTGTTGCAGTCATAGTTTCATCGTCAAGACTATATTGAAGTCCGACTGTTGGTGATGGAATTGTTACTCCGTCAAGATTTGCGATAACGCAATTTCCAAGAGTCATCGCATCTGTGTCATCGTCTGTAACAGTAGTCGCAGCGCTTGTGCTGATGGTAAGCAAGCAAACGAATGCCATAACTAATACTGTCAAAAGCAAAAGTTTCTTTTTCATAA
>JAZSDJ010000265.1:0-14154 GCA_045531105.1 Eubacteriales bacterium
CCCGCTGCAATTCCCGAACCTATAACTCCCGCTACATTAGGTCCCATAGCGTGCATAAGAAGGAAGTTGCCTGGGTCTTCTTCTTGACCTACTTTTTGTGATACTCTTGCTGCCATTGGTACGGCACTCACTCCTGCTGAACCAATGAGTGGGTTAACCTTTTTGCCTTCTGGCAAGAAGAGGTTCATAAGTTTTGCGATAAGTACGCCACCCGCTGTTGCAACACCGAACGCAACTACACCCATTAAGATAATAATGATTGTCTTTGGTGAGAGGAATGTTGCAGCGGTTGCAGTAGCTCCAACGCTTATTCCGAGGAATACTGTTACAATGTTCATAAGTTCGTTTTGAACTGTCTTTGAGAGTCGCTCACAAACTCCACATTCTTTAAGAAGGTTACCGAACATCAAGCAACCAACGAGGATTGCAGCGGATGGAACGATAAGAGCAACTACGATTGTTACCATAATTGGGAACAAAATCTTTTGTTTCTTTGAAACAGGACGAAGTGCGTCCATTCTTATCATTCTTTCCTTCTTTGTTGTAAGAAGTTTCATAATTGGTGGTTGAATTACAGGAACGAGCGCCATATATGAGTACGCCGCAACTGCAATAGGACCAAGAAGTTGAGGAGCGAGGAGTGATGTTGTATAAATTGCGGTAGGTCCGTCCGCTCCACCGATAATACCGATAGATGCAGCCTCTTTAAGTGTAAAGATAATATCTTTCCAACCTGTCGCCTCACCGATTGCGCTAACTCCCATAACACCCGCAACAGTTGCGAAAATGCCAATTTGTGCCGCTGCGCCAAGAATAAGGCTCTTTGGATTTGCAATAAGTGGACCGAAGTCAGTCATTGCGCCAACACCGATAAAGATAAGACAAGGGTAAACACCAAGTTTTACTCCGAGGTAAAGCACATCAATAAGTCCGACATCTATACTACTTCCTATCATTCCGTTAAGAGATGTGAGGACAGGGCTTTCTCCAAGTATTTCAGGAGTGATGAGTTGATAGAAACTTGCGCCGTGACCAGATTCAATAAGCGCCGCTATTTCTTTGGTATAGTTAAAGTTTTCTACATTAATATCAACACTTAAACTTGTCAAAAGTTCATTTATGCCTGCAACGGCTGTGCCGTCACTATTTACAAACAAAGCCATTTCGTTGGCTATTTTTGCAACAAGTTCTTGGGTTACTTCTGCGCCACCGAAAAGTCCCCATTGAACATGTCCTGCCGCAAAGAGTTCTTCGTGATAAGCCCCTGCGAAAGGAAGGTTTGTTATAAGCATACCAATAGCGATTGGCAAAAGGAGCAAAGGCTCAAACTTTCTACCGATAGCAAGGTAGCAAAGCAAGCAAGCGATACCTATCATTACAAGGCTTTTCCAACCACCCGCTTCAAAGAAGCCGGCAACGCCAGTGCTTGCCAAAAAATCTTTTATTCCGTCCATTTATGTAGCCTCCGACTTATGCGAGTGTGCAAAGAGCGGTACCTGCTTCAACAGAAGCGCCTTGTGCTACACTAATACCAGAAACAACACCGTCGCATGGTGCAGGTATTTCATTTTCCATTTTCATTGCTTCAAGAATGAACAAAGTGTCACCCTTCTTTACCGCTTGACCATTTGAAACATTAACTTTCAAAATTGTGCCTGGCATTGGTGCAGAGATTGCAGAACCACCAGCAGGTGCGGAAACAGGTGCAGGTGCAGGCGCTGCGCTTTGAACAGGTGCGCTCTTAATATCCGCCTTATCAACTACTTCGATTGTGATTTCGTAAACATTACCGTTTACAGTTACTTTGTACGCTTTCATTTTTATACCTCTTTTAATTATTAATCTAAGTTGTGGGCTTTGCCCTTTTATGATAGTTTCTTAAACGAAACCACACGAATTGCAGAAATTTCAGTTCCCTCTTGTTCTGCGATTGCTGCACAAACTGCCGCAACAACCTCACCACGATTAGGGATTTCTGCGCTCGCAACAGGGGCGATAGCCTCTGCCGCCTTCTTCTCAACAGGTTTGTCCTTAAACAACTTATCGCAGATAAAGTTCATAAGGTAAACAAGACCAATGAGAATAACAAGACCTACAAATACGACTGAAACTCCAAAAAAGCATACAAACGCAAGTGACGGGTCATTTACCAATAGGATTTTTGCCATTGTCTCACTCCTTTTTTATTCAAGGCATCAGGAAAAATCGTTCCATTTAGCCCAATTTTTTACATATATCATTTTAACACACATTTTGTCAAATGTAAAGACCTTTTTATTATTAAATAAAAAAGAACCTTTGAGCGCATCGCAAAATAGGCGAACTCAAAGGAACTTTTGTGTTATGTGTTTTTTGCTTATTTTAAGTATTTTGCAAGATTTTCGGCAAGGACTTTTGCGCCATACGCGTTTGGGTGAACTCCATCGGCTAAACATTCAGCAACACAAGGCATAACGGAAAAACCATCGATTGTGGTGATGTTTTCGTACTTCGCGCACTCTTCTTTTATAGTTTTAATGCACCAGAGAAAACGCTCCCACTCGTCTGCATTCGTTCTGAAAAGAGGTGTCACGGCAAAAATTGGCGTATCAGGGTAAAGTTTTGTCAATTTTTCAAAATATTCCCTTGTCGCTTTTGCGTAAAAGTAACCCCTTTGCTCGCACCCTGCGTCGTAATAGTTAGTTCCAAGGAAAACAAGGAGCATATCAGGCTCAAATCCATCAACCCTAACAAGGTCGCGTGGCTCAAAACGATAACCACCTATTCCCTGCGCTACGATATTATAGCCCGTGAGCCTTTGAAGTTCGTTTGCATAAGCGCCACTTGCAAAATCAGGACCTGCGCCCTGAGTGATGCTGTCACCAAAAATCAAAAGTTTTTTGCCCTTTTCCTTAACAGATTTATATGAGCCGTCAAAAGTGAAGTTTTTGATTTTAACTTCGCTCTCACAAGGCATATAAACCGACACTTTTTTCTCGCCCACTGGCATAGAAAACTCGACACTTCCCGTAAGATTTTCACCGATTTTGTGAACAGCGGTAAGAGTTTCGTTCACAAAAAGGTCGAAAGTGTTCGCTCTTTCGTGCTCGTGGGAAACTTTGTAATCAAAAGACACTTTTGTTGCATCTGTTTTAAATTCAATTCGAACAGGACCTGTAAATTTCGCCCTCATTCTCCAACCCCAATCATAATTTGGGTCTTCCACAAAATCGAGTTGAGATTTTGCGTAGCGATAAGGTGTGAGCCAGCCTTTTTCCTCTTTAAAGTAAATCGCGCCTTTGAAGAGTTTTTGAAGCGTTTTCGCAGAAAGTTTCATAATTTTACGAATTTATCTCCTTTAATTTAGTTTCGAGTTCGTCAAGTTCTTCAAGCAGAGAAAAAAGTTGATTTTCAAGATTTTCCACCTCATCACCAAGTTCACAAAGGCGCAAATAGTCGCTTGTTTGCTCGTTCATTTTTTCCTTTTTTGAAGTCACAACTTCTTCGATTTGTTCAATTTGTTCGTTTATTTTGACAATTCTTCTCTCAATCTTTGAGCGTTCCTTGCTCGCATTATAAGAAAGTTTTGCCTTCGTTTGCTCACTCTTGGGTGCAGAGGTGTCCTCTTTTTGCACATTTTGTACACCCTGTGCGCGTTTTTCGAGGTATTCATCATATGTATATGGCAAGCAAGATACGCCTTCGCCCTCGAAAACTATAAGACTTTTAGCAAGTTTTTTAACAAAATATCTATCGTGCGACACAAAAAGAATACTTCCCTCAAATTCCGAGAGCATATTTTCAAGCGTTTCCTTACCTATCATATCCATATGGTTTGTCGGCTCGTCAAGGATTAAAAAGTTGGGCTTTGTCTGCAAGAGTTTGCAAAGTGCAAGGCGAACCCTTTCACCACCAGAGAGCGAATTTACACACTTGAAAACATCGTCCTGTGTGAACATAAACGCTCCAAGCGCGCGTCTCGCCTCGGTTTCAGAAAGATTGGAGAACTCGTCCCAAAAGTCGTCAAGCACGGTTTTTGAACTTGTATATTGAGCCATTTGTTGGTCAAAATAGCCTATATCGACTTGGTGTCCCGTCATAAAAGAGCCACCAAGTTTTTTTAGTTTTCCGACAATGGTCTTAACAAGTGTCGATTTTCCAAGCCCGTTTCCACCGATTATGCCGATTTTATCACCCTTGTAAAGCGTAAACGAGAGTTTTCCAAGTTCTTCACCATAGCCAAATGAAAGTTTATCAAGCACCAAAACCTCTTTACCCGTGTCGCGATTCGGCTTAAAATCCGCTCGGAAAGAACGAGTGTCGAACTTCCTCGGCTCGGCAAGTTTTACCATATGCTCAATTTGTTTGAGTTTACTATCAGTCATTGAGACCTTTGTCGGCGTGCCACGAAATTTTTCAATAAGCGCTTCAAGTCGCGCAATCTCTGCCCTTTGCGCCTTATAGGCTTTAAGACGGAGTTCAAAATTCTGTTCTTTCTCAGTGACAAATTTTGAATAATTTCCCACATAGCGAGTAGTTTCTCCATACTCAATTTCGTACACAACCTCGGCTATTTTGTCAAGAAACATTCTGTCATGCGATACTACAACAACTGCTTTTTTATAATTTTTAAGATAATCTTCAAGCCATTCGACAGTCGTTATGTCAAGATGGTTTGTCGGCTCGTCAAGGAGCAAAATGTCAGGCTTTGATAAAAGTAGTTTTATAAACGCAAGTTTTGTCAGTTGTCCCCCTGAAAACTCACACAGGGGTCGATTTTTGTCGTCAAGCGAAAAACCAAACGCCACGAGAAGTGAGTTGTACTCTTTTTCGTAATAGTACCCGCCCTCTGCCTCAAAGCGCTCGTGAAGTTTGTTGTATGCGCTCAAAAGTTCGGTGTCTGTTGAGTTCTCCATTTGAGAAAGCAAAGCACTAAGGCGCTCTTTCATAGAAAGAATTTCGCAAAAGACAGTCTTTATTTCCTCGTCAACCGTTTTTGAAAGGTCGGCAAATGCGTTTCGCTTTAAGTACCCAATCTCGACCTTTGCTCCCTTTGTTATCGTGCCTATTTCTCCGTCAACGCGTGAAAGTTCAACCTCGCCTGCAATCAGTCGCAAAAGTGTCGTTTTTCCACACCCGTTGCGCCCAACTACTGCAATTTTCTCGTTCCCACGAACTTCAAAATTTACTTTTCTTAAAATCGGAACAGCGCCAAACTCAACTGCCCCGTCTTTTATTTGATATATCATCAGAAGTTTTCCAAAAATCCTTTTTCTGTTTGAAGTTTAATCAAGTTCTTTTTCTTTAAAATTTTTAACTTCTTTTAAAAGTTCATCATAGCCGTCGCTTCTAAAAGGTGACAAAGGAAGTCCCGCTTCGTTAAACGGTGCCATTCCGTTATAGTAAGACTGGAACGCAAATCTAACCGATTTTGGCGCTTTTGTCCTACATTTAAGAATAACCTTGTCACCCAAGAAGTCAGGCTGAACCATTTCTGTTTGGTTGTTTTCGTCTGCAACCAAGAACCTACACGCCCACCAATATTGAGTGTAAAGCCCATTTGCATTGTCAAATTCAACATCTACTCTGTTTTGGTCAAATGTCGCATTTTTATAGGTTGGTTGGTCGGCATCAATGTCAAAATCATAAGAATATTTAAGTACTTTAAGCGCCATTCTGTGTCCGAGTTCGATTTTGCGAAGTGGGTGAATGTCGTATCTGTCGCCTATATGCATTGTAGTTACCAAGTGACTCTTTTCGTCAACCTTTGTAACGAGCATTTGTTGCTCGCGCTTAAATCCCCAGTTGTTAGGGTCATTCACAAATTCGTCGTCGCGTCCGTTGTATTCAAACGGGGCAAGTTCTGTCGCATAGAACGAAAGGTCCTTGTTCTCAAACGCCTCACGGAAGCACTTCATAAACACAAGGAATTTCTTCGCATAATCCTTTGCGTCGTTGCTCTCGCCCTGATACCACAAAACGCCTTGCATACCATAAGGAACAACCTTTGATACCATTGAATCGTAAAGTGTGCCAGGGTTGTCAAGCGAGTATGGCCCATATGGAAGGTCGGGAATTTTAACATCAAATTCAGGAATCCAAACCGCTGCGCGCACTCCTCTTTGTCTTACCATAGCGAGCGCGTCCTTGTGATTTTTCATTTGTTCTTCTCTTATTTTAAGATGCTCGGCAATTTTTTCTTCGTACGCCTCTTTGTCAAGACCTGCGAGCATTTCGTTGTACTCCTCGATTTGTGGACGTAAAAAATCGTAATCATAGAAGTATTTTTTGTCGATAAACGGCTCGATTTTTCTTCCTCCCCAGTGGCACTCAATAAGACCGACAGCGCAACCGAGTTTCTCTTGAATTTCTTTAACTACCGTGTAGCCAAGCGCTGAGGTGAGAAGCGAAGTTTCCTCGTCGCAAACGAGCCAAGGAATGTCAATATCATAAGTCTGCACGAAGTGTGTGCCGTGCATAGCGAGTCCCTTTTTGAACTGTTTTGGCACTCGGAAAAATCTTATAAGGTCGTTTTTTGCGTGCTTTGATGCCTCAACACCACCATCAACACGGAAAAGTGGCATTTCCATATTCGACTGCCCCGACGCGAACCAAACCTCGCCAAGGTAAATATCGCAAAGCGTGATTTTTTCGTCCTCGCTCTCAAATACCATTTTATATGGTCCGCCATATGGCTTTGCCTCAATGGTCGCACACCATTTGTCGCCATTTGAATAGACAGAGTAGGTTTTTCCGAGAAATTCAATCTTTCCCTCGCCCTGTCCCTCGCCAAAAATTTTAATTGGCTTGTTCGCTTGAAGAACCATATGGTCCGTAAAAATAGTCGCTAATTTTAACATAAACACCTCTAAAAAATTTTAATGAATTGCGACAGAGAGCCAACCTCTGCCTTTACAAAACAACGCTTTTTCCAAGCACTACCGAGTATATAATCGTCTTTGACACTGGCTTTTCAAACATCATCTCAACTGCGCGTTTATAATAAGTAAGTTGAGAGGTGTATCGCTCGGTAAGCACCTTTTTATAGTTTTGTTCGCTCACCTTGTCGGTTTTGTAGTCTATTAATATTATCTCGTCTTTTTCTGTTTGAAGAATACAGTCACAAACACCCTGAACAAGAACTTCATACCCGTCAAGTTCTTCATCTTCGCTGACTTCATTTGCGGGTATCATAACATTAAATCTAAATTCACGCAAAACCTCTTTCGCGCTCTTTATCTGCTCGAACACATCGCTTTTTACAAACAAATCTATGTGTGAAAGGTTCACAAGTTCGCCATTTGCCCTCGATATGTATGCATCTTTTACCATACGGTCAAGTTCTGACTTTGCGCCACTTGTTTCGAGCAAATCAAAATCACAAAACTGCATAAAAGTGTGAGTCGCCGTTCCTTTTTCGCTTGCGCTCGCACCCTTTTCAGCCGTCTGCACAAACGACGGCAAATCATCAAGTTCGAAGTTGTCGTCATCGTCGTTGATTTCTTCATCAAGAACAGTCGGGTGAAGCCTTGAAACAGTCAACTTCGACGGAAGTTTTTCAAGATGCTTGAACTTGTACTCAAATTCAAATCTTTTCTTGAATTTTTCAATAAATTCCGACACTTCCTCGCCTTTTTGCTCGGTTTCTGCGCCTAATTCGCCTTGCGCTTCGCACTCTGCGCTCCACGCTTCCTCTTTTGACGAATAGACAGTTTCAATCTTTGCAACTTCTTTATTATAAGTTGCCCTCAAAACCCATTCAAGAAAGCATTTGGGGTGAAGTGTCGCATATTCGCTATTGAAAGCCATACCCGTCTGACAATCGCAAACAAACTCATCAGGGTTTTTGACAGCGCCCGTTATAATGAGTTTTGAGCGCGCCCTCGTCATTGCGACATAGAGCATACGCATCTCTTCCTCTGCGCTTGATTTTTTAATTGCAAGTTGTGAGCATTTTCTCAAAATCGTGTTGAATTTCACAAGCCCAGAAGGTCGTGAAACATACGCATTTACACCAAGGTCGCGGTGGAAAAGCATTGGCTCGCTTGCGTCAGGCACGCTCATTTTTGCGCCACACGCACTCACAAAGCAAACCTCAAATTCAAGTCCCTTTGAGGCGTGAACAGACATCAGTCGCACGCTGTTTTCCTCGCCAGAGCCAAGTTCTTCCTTTGCCGAGCCTTCTTTTATGCTCTCAACATATCTTAAAAATCCATAAATGCCCTTGTATTTTCCACTTTCATACGACCTTGCAATATCGTAAAGTTTCAAAAGGTTGCGCCTCGCCGAAACAGATGCACTTGATATAATATTCGTGTCGGCATAAATCAAAGAAAGCGCCTCATAACTCGACATTTTTCTGCATTTTTCGCGATATTTTTGAAGTTTTTCCAAAAATTCCTTAACTTTTTCAGAAAGTTCATCGCCTTGCTCATATGAGCGCACTGCCCCATAAAAACTGTCACAAGATGGCGAATTTTTTCTTATTTTAGCCATTTCTTCAAGCGAAAAGCCAAACACTCCCGAGCGCATAGCGCCTGCGAGATAAACATCTCTTAGAGGGTTGTCTATTGCGTTCAAGATGCAAAGCGCCAAAAGAATTTCGCTCTTTTCAAAGAACCTCTCGTCACCCTTGAACTCGCAAGGAATACCTCTTTTTTGAAGTGCCTTTGTATAAAGTTCAACAGGTTTTTTGTAGCCCCTTAATAAAATCGCTATATGCTTCGGCTCGATTTTTTCGCCATTTGCAAGTCTACCAGATTGCAAAAGTTCGCTTATTTTTTCAGCGACAAATTCTGCCTCGTTTGACAAAATTTCGTCATCGTCGTCGCTATCAACATTTTTGTCGATTATATATACTTCTGCTTTATCGCTTTCGTAATCGCAATCAAGTTTTGCAAATTTAAGTCTGTCGCCCTCGTCGTAAGGTATTCCCTTAGTCGAGGCAAACATATAATCCGACACAGCGTTTGAAAAGTCAATAATGCCCTTGTCGCATCTGAAATTCTCGCTCATTGCAATTTGCGCGCCACAAAAGTTCTCTTTCGATTTGAGTTCGTCAAGTGTCGCATTTTTCGTCCCTTCGCTTATGTCAAGAGGTTCAAATGTCGTTCTGTAACTTGAAAAAATCTCAGGCTCAGCAGAGCGAAATCCGTAAATGCTTTGCTTAATATCACCAACAAGAAAACGATTATTTTTTGAAACTGCATAAAAAATTCTGTCCTGAATGAAGTTCGTGTCCTGATACTCGTCAACATAAACCTCGTCGTAATTTTTTGCAATTTCAAGAGCGAGCGGTGACACCTCGCCATTTTCGTCATATAAAAGTTTCATAGCATAGCGCGAAAGGTCGTTAAAATCGCAAAGTGAGGCGGATTTTTTCTTCCTTGTATACTCTTTGTCAAACGCATCCAGCACCGAATAAAGCGCGCGACACATTCTTCCATTCTGTTCAAACGCAGAGTCTATCGCACTCTGACTAAGAGAATAATAGCCTTTGAGTTCTGTTCTTATCGCTTTTTTAAACTCATCTCTTGTCTTTTTGAAAAGAGGAACGCAAACGCTTGTCACATTCGTGCTTTTCCCGAGATTTTCAGCAGAGTAAGTAGCGATAAGGTCGCCTATGTATGAATAATTTTTAGTTTTTACCACATTCAAAAGTCGTTTTGCAAAGTCAAGGTCGCTCGAAAAAGGAACTAAAAACGCCTTTTGCGCTTCCTCGTCGCCCTTTATTTGATTGAGAGCGTATTCAAAAAATCCTATGTAATGCTCACACACAAGAATAGTATGTTCGCGAAGAACCTGCCCGTGTGCAGTGTCCATAAAATCGCCCTCTTGGCAAGTGCCATCAAGCAAAGTTTTTATCGAATTTTTTGTGGTCACAAGTTTTTTGTAAAGATTTAAAAGGTCGGTTTTGAGTTTTTCCTCGTTTGAAAACCCCGAGAAACAGTCACAAACCATCAAAAAGTCCTCGTCGTCGCCCTTTTCCTCGTAGAGAGTGTCTATAATTTCGCTCATCGCCTCACGGCAAAGAACTTCCGTTTCGCTCTCGTCAGCAATTCTAAAACCACCATCAAGGTCAAGTTTTTCAAAGTTGGCGCGCACGATTTTAAGACAAAATGAATCTATTGTGCAAATGTCAGCACTTCCAAGTTTGACAATTTGCTCGCCTATGTGTTGATTGTTTGGATTTTGCGAAAGAAGTTCTGCAAGTTTTGAGTTTATTCTCGACCTCAATTCGTTTGACGCGTCTTTTGTAAAAGTAACTATGAGTTTTTTCAAAATATCGTCGCCCGATTTCAACTTTTCTACAATTCTGCGAGTAAGAGTCGCTGTTTTTCCACTACCTGCGCCAGCGGAAACAAGAAGGTCAGAACCCGAAAATTCCACAGCGAGTTGTTGCGCTTTGGTCGGGGAAATGGTTTTCTTTTCGCTCATGAATTCCTCCTTCTGCAAATCGCTCTGTGCATACAATATTTACATTCGCTAAAATCGCCCTCGTTAAGAGGTTTTGCGGTGGCATCTCCACCGAAAAGTTCCGACCCCACTTTTTTCAATGTCTGTTCAAGTTTTCCATAAAGGTCGTCAAATCCTTCGCGCGACAGATAATATCTCTTGTTGTAAGATTTCGATGGCAAAAACTCACCATTCATCTCCTTGTCTTGCGCCAAAAGCACATTTTCATCGTCAAGGAAAACTCCATTTCGTTTGACAAGCGCCTTTATGTGTTCGTTTTCCGCCTCGATTGCCTCGATTGAATTAATGTCAAGTTGCGCCTCAACCTTGCCTTTTCCAAGTTTCATAGGGAAGTACATAACCCCCGCTGGCTCAATTTTTGCATCAGCCCCCAAGAGTCTTTCTTTCAACCCCTTGTCAGTGATTTTGCAAAGAGTGAAAAGATAAATGAACATTTGAAGTTCAAGACCCTTGTCAAAATCAGCAAACGAAAATTTCTTCTCGCCCGTCTTATAGTCAACAACACGCACATAAACCGTATCGCCCGAGCGATAGAGGTCAACTCTGTCAACAATGCCCGTAAGTGTGATTTTTTTGCCCTCGCCAACATCAAAAACGAGTGGCTCTATACCATTGGATTTTGAGAATTTAACCTCAAAAAGTTCGGGCAAGAACTCGCTTTGTGCAAATTCGCGCGCAAGTTCTCTTATGTAAATTAAAATGTTGCTTTTCAGCCTGTTGAAAAGATGGCGAAGTTTGCTCGTCGGCTCACCATAAGGGTAAAGCGCCTTTATGTAGTCAGTCGTGATTTCGTCAATCTCTTTCGTTATTTCCTCGTCGCTCAAAGTGTCAAGCGTGATTTTTCCGTCACGAACGCGTTTTAAGAAATGCTCAAACACAGAGTGCGCCAAAACGCCCACTTCCCTTGCTCCAAAACAAATTTTCTCACTCTCTTTTATTCCAAGTTCGTAAGTGCAGTAATATTGGAAGTGACAGGACACAAATTTTTCTATTTTGGATTGTGAAAGATAAAGGCTTTGACCAAAAATCTCGCTCGCTCCCTTTTTTGAAATTTTTTCCTTTTCATTTGAAAAATCAAAACTTGGCGCGTCCTTTCCGAGCAGTTCTCTTATTGCCATAGCCTCGGCAGAGTTGCCCGAAATGTATTCTTTCGCTATTTTTTCTGTGTAAATTTTGTCGCCAACTCTCACACATTCCTCGTCGGAATTTTCAAGCGTTGGAAAAATCGTCTTTATTCGCTTGTAAGCCATACTTGGCTCTTTTTTGCTACCACGAATGTCCGCTTTTGGCGAACTTATAGTGAGCGTGCGCGAAGCAATCGCAACACTGTTTTTGAAGTTGAGAAGTTCATCATCAGCGCGCTCGTCACTCATTGCAGAAAGAATAATATCAACGCTTTCAAGTTCAAGTTTGTCGCTGTCGCTGAAAAACGACTTGTCCATAATCGTCTGAGGGAATGCCCCCTCGCATACACCAAGCACAAACGCGTGCTTAATCTGTTCCGTACGCAAAGACCCTGCCTCACCGATTGTCACATTGTCCTCGCCTGTGGGAATTGTACCGACCTTGACCTCGCTCAAAACATACGAAAGCGCGCTCAAAAATCCGTCTTTGTCAATATAATTATTAGGCAAAATATCAGCAATCGTGCCAAGTGCATTCATTGTCGCACGATAAAGTTGAGAGAGCGCCTTTGCCTCGTCCTTTTCGGCAACTTCGATTTCTGCCTTCAATTTTTCTCTTACATTCAATTTTACCAAAAGTTCATAAATCGCCACGCATATCGCCTTCGCGCCAGTTTTGGAATTGATTGCCTCTCTTAATGGCGAAAGGACTTCAAGAATATGCACCCTCGCTTTGTTTATTCTTGCAAGGCGAGAAGCCTGAGCCTCTGTTGGCTCAGTTATATACCCGTCTGGGTTAGCCGACCAAAAATCGTCGTTTTCAAATCTTTTTCCGTAAATTCCCCAACGATAAATGTAACTTTCAAGTTCGTCTGCGTCCTCGGGTGAAATGTCTGTATAGCCACTTCTTATAAAAGAGGTAATATCTCTTGTGTTGAAATCACAAGATGAAGATATTGCCGAATATATCATTTTTATAAGTGGTTTTGTCGAAACATCGGTGCTTGATGACATATAGTAAGGTATATCGTACTTGTCAAAGCAATAGTCAATAATACCCCTGTATGTGTCTGTGTTTCTTGTAACAACAGCAATTTCGCCATACTTCGCGCCATTCATTACAAGTTCTTTTATCTTGCCTGCGACAATTTCGCACTCGTCAAACTCGTCGCTTGGTCGAACAAGAGTAATTCCCGACGCTTCCCCCTCGTATTCCTTCGCTCCAAAATTCCAAATGTTGTCGCTCAGATATTCAAGACAAGGATTTTTGTGAAGCAAATCCTCGTTGAAGCAAATCTCTTGTATTTGAATGTTCAAATCGCGACAAACCTTTTTTAACCCCTTGTAAGTTTCCGAAAGTTTCGCATACTGAATTTTACCGACCTTTGAGTTGTCAATATCAAGACTTATATAAATATTTTTCGCCTGTGAAAAAACAGCACGCAAAACTCTCATTTGCGCTCCCGTAAAGCCATCAAATGAACTTATATAGACATTTGCACCCTCAAAAACGCGACAGTTTTTAAGTTTTTCAGCAAGCATTATAAGGTCGTCATAAGGGTCATTGTAAGTCTTGTTCAAAATCTCCTCATAAAGCGTATAAACTCTCACAAGGTCACTTATTTTGTTCTTCAAGCGCTCATTTTCAAGTCCGTGCGACGCTTCAAGAAGCGCCTCAGGGGTTACACAATACGATTTGAGTTCACCAATCGCATCAAGAAAGAGTTCAACAAGTCCTCTCTCCCTACCCTTTATAACCTTGTATTCGCTAAGTTGTTCTCGCACCTCACAAAGAGTGCGATACATTATAAGACTTTTTCCACTTCTTGTTATGTAGTTGTATTTGAGGCCACCCGACAAACGAAAAACCTTGTCGCAAAGGCGAGTAAAGTTCAAAACTTCCGTGTGAAGTTGGGCGCTTGGTGACAAAGAGGAAGCAATTTTGCGCTCACAAATAACCGCTTTTTGTTCTGGCACAAGCCAAAAAGAACGAGTCTTTTCAGCCACGTCTTTTGTTATTCTCTCTAAAATGTACGAACTCTTGCCCGTACCATATCTGCCAAGTAAAAATGTAAGCAAAACAGTTTGCCTCCTTTCAAATCATTAATTCGTTTTTGATGAATTGCACACACGCGAACCCCCTAAACTCATTCTTCGTTTCGGGGAACCCCTGAGCGTTGGCGCGTTAATTCGCTTTTGATGAATTGCACACAGAGTGTGCATTAATTCTCGAACGCGTTGCATTCTCCATAAATTCTCACCGACGGAGGTGTCAGTGCCAAATTCCGCGTTCGCTTATAATAGACTTTTTGTTTCTCCACAAAGCAATTTTACTTTCGTTCGCGCTCTGCGACTCGCTTTGCTCGCGTGCATATCTTCCACCAGCCAATCGCGCTTCGTCCCAACTCGCGTTCTTGGGGGTGTCACCTACATTGTATCAACTCTATTACACCTTGTTCGCATATCTAACCAACGTGGAGAAAACGGAGTTTTCGAGAATTTATGGAGCATTCGCAGAATGCGAGAATTAATGCAAGGTTTCCTTGCAATTCATTAATTGAGCAACGCATAACGC
>JAZSDJ010000083.1:0-34248 GCA_045531105.1 Eubacteriales bacterium
GGTTAGTAGCCGAATGTCCTCTCTTTTTCTGTTGGTGAAGTTTTAGATGTCGCGAAAGTGAAGTTGCTATCGAAGATAACTTCACTTGTCCAAAGGGCAAACTTAGTTTTATCGTGTTCTCCGTTAAGGATAACACGCTAATTTCGTCTTTTTGTTTTATTGCACATAATTTTATACAAGTTTTTCAACAAGTGCGAGTGCTTCTGCAATTTTGGAAATGTCGCGTCCACCACTCATTGCGCTATCTGGGCGTCCACCACCCTTACCACCTGTTACAGCGCTAACTTCTCTTAGAATGTTTCCTGCGTGTGCGCCATTTGCAACAGCGCCCTTGCCACATACGCAGAGGAAGTTGAGTTTTTCGCCCGAATGAATAGCGAATACAGCCACCGCTTCAGGGTTTTTGTCTTTTATTGTATCGCCAAGTGAACGAACTGCATCAACACTCATATCACCAAGGTCGGCTGTGATAATCGCTTTTCCGTTTACCACTTTTGCGCCTGCAATAAGGTCGTTTACTCTTGAAGTAGCCATTTTTGAGTTAAGGCTTTCAATTTCGCGTTTGAGAGATTTGATTTCTTCTTGTGTGCTTACTGCCTTCTTTGCAATATCGTTTGCATTTTGGCATTTGAGTTCTTTTGCAGTATCGCGAATAAGTTCCTCTTTCTTATCGAGCAAACGAAGAACTCCATAGCCCGTTGTCGCTTCAATTCTACGAACGCCTGCGGCAACCGAGGACTCGCTGATTATTTTGAACATACCTGCTTTTGCAGTATTATTAAGGTGAGTACCACCACAAAGTTCGGTTGAAAAATCTCCCATCTTAACCATACGAACAACTTTTCCGTACTTTTCGCCAAAGAGCGCCATAGCGCCGTTTTTGCGAGCGGTATCAATATCGGTTTCGATTGTTTCAACTTCTGTGCCGAGTAAAATATTATAGTTTACAAGGGCTTCAACCTTTGCAATTTCCTCGTCTGTAAGAGATGCAAAGTGAGTAAAGTCGAAACGGCCAACATTTTCGTCAACATAAGAACCCGCTTGCTCTACATGGTTTCCAAGAACTTGACGAAGTGCCGCTTGGAGCAAGTGAACTGACGAGTGGTTTCTTGCGATTGCTTCGCGTCTTGCCTTATCAACCTTGCAATTTACAGTGTCCCCTGTCTTAATTTCGCCACTGATAACCTTACACATATGAATAAATACGCCGTCTGATTTCTTTGTGTCAAGAACTTCGATTTCAACTCCGTCAGCATCCATAGAACCTGTATCACCAACTTGTCCACCACCTTCACCATAGAAAGGTGTTGTGTCAAGAACTACTGAACATTCGCCCTCTGTAACCTTTGTTACAACTTCGCCATTTTCATCAACGATAGCAAGAACTTTGCCCTGTGCCTCGGTTGTTTCATAACCTACAAAGACTGTTTTTGCAACATCAAGGGCTGTGTCTTTATTGTCCCAACCACCAATGTTCGCTCTTGCCTCTCTCGCTCTTTTGCGTTGTTCTGCCATAAGGTTTGAGAAGCCATCTTCATCTATTGCAAGTCCGTTTTCCTGTGCGATTTCTCTTGTCAAATCTATTGGGAAACCAAATGTATCATAAAGTTTGAACGCATCAGCACCAGCGATAAGACTTGCGCCTTCGCTCTTTGCCTTTTCAACGAGGGTATCAAGAATTGAAAGACCTTGGTCGATTGTTGTATCAAATCTTTCTTCTTCAAGTGAAAGAACTTTTTTAATATAGTCCGCTTTTTCTTTGAGTTCTGGGTATGCGTCTCCACTTTCGCCGATTGCAACAGTACACATGTCAACAAGGAATGGGTGATTAATTCCGAGAAGTTTTCCGTGACGGCAAGCGCGTCTTATAATTCTACGAAGAACATAACCTCTGCCCTCGTTTGATGGGATTACGCCGTCGCTAATCATAAATGTAGCACTTCTTGTGTGGTCTGTTACAACACGGATTGAAATGTCGTCTTTCGCATCTTTTCCGTATTCTTTTCCTGCAATTTCGCACACAGTATCGATAATTTTACGAACGCTGTCAACCTCAAACATATTGTCAACATCTTGCATAACGCAAGCAAGTCTTTCAAGTCCCATACCTGTATCAATGTTCTTTTGAGCGAGTTCGGTATAGTTGCCTTGACCGTCATTGTTGAATTGTGAGAATACATTGTTCCAAATTTCCATATATCTGTCGCAGTCGCAACCTGGCTTACAGTCAGGCGAGCCACAACCATATTTAACTCCACGGTCAAAGTAGATTTCGGAACAAGGTCCGCAAGGTCCTTGTCCATGTTCCCAGAAGTTGTCAGCCTTGCCAAGTCGAACAATATGAGCAGGATTTACACCGATTTTGTTTGCCCAAATATCGTACGCTTCCTCGTCGTTTTCGTAAATTGATGGCCAAAGAAGGTCTGATGGAATTTCAAGTGTCTTTGTCAAAAACTCCCAAGCCCACTCAATCGCTTCGTTTTTGAAATAATCACCAAAACTGAAATTTCCAAGCATTTCAAAGAATGTACCATGACGAGCGGTGTGACCAACTCTTTCAAGGTCAGGTGTACGAATACATTTTTGACAAGTGGTTACTCTATTTCTTGGCGGAACAACCTCGCCTGTAAAGAACTTCTTCATAGGCGCCATTCCTGAGTTTATAAGCAAAAGTGATTTGTCGTTGTTTGGAACGAGCGAAAAAGAAGGCAAACGAAGGTGTCCTTTGCTCTCGAAAAACGACAAATATTTTTCTCTCAAATCATTAAGTGATGTCCATTTCATAATATCAAATTCCTTTCGGTTTTACAAATCTAAAAATAAATCGTATATATTTTAGCACGCGTTTTATAATTTGTCAATAATATAAATAACTTTATTTCCTTTATCTTGACAAATCCGTGTGCATTTGTTAGAATAATAATGTTAAAACTTATCTACGAGGTGATTTTATGGCAGTTAAAAAAACTAAATTCTTTTGGGTGTATATTGTTTTATCAGTATTGCTCGTTTTAACAGGGCTTATTATTGCTCCGATTTGGTCAGGAACTAATGTATTTTTCAAAAATTGGGGTTCAAAACTTATAGATTTACTGTTGGCGCTTGCCCTAATTTACTACATTGTAATTTTCTTGTTTAAAAGGGCAAAAACAACCACAGGGGTCGTTCAAGGGCTAACTATTGCAGAACTTGTTATTCTTTCTCTTGTCGCTCTTGGCTGTATTCTTTCTCAGTTCAAAGTTATAAACATCAGCGAGCCTTGTCAAGTTCTTGGTTTGGCTATGTGGTTAAGAGGTTGCGTTGAAGTTATCGCGTCTCATTTCCACAGAAATTCAAGCCACCCTGTGTGGAAACTTGTTGGTTTTCTCGCTCTTGTTACAGCGGGTACGGCGTTGTTCTTTAAGCCACTCGTTTCAAGGGCTCAATTCCAGTGGGCGCTCGTCGCTTTACTTATAATTCTCGCAATTTGCTCTCTCGTTTATGGCATCAATGCGAAAAAACCAAAAAGCAAAAGTTGAGTGAAAAATCGAATTGAAATGTTAATTTGCCACACTCAAAGCCAATTAAAAAGCAAAATCGCAGACACATGGTCTGCGATTTTTTGTTTTTCTTAAATTTTACAACCCCAAAAGTTGTTTCTTCTTTTCCTCAAATTCTTTTTTGGTTATAATTTTTCTGTCATAAAGGCGTTTCCACTGCTCTATTTCCTCAATAACAGGCAAAATGATTTCTTCGTTTCGTTTTTTATAAACATTCAAAACCTCAATGATTGCAAGAAAAACCTCATTGAGTTGAAGTTTTGAAAAATTAAGACGAACATTTTCTTTGAGCGTATCTATACAAACCTTGCCGTCAAACATACCAAAAGTGTCTTTTTCAACATCGTTTACATTGTCAAGGTTTACAACCTTCACAGGCTCTGAGCCAAAGATTCCCTTTTGTGCATATATAAGCCTTTTGTCAGTAAAAGCGACGGCACAAATTCCGTTCATTACGATTGCTCCACCATTGTAAATTCCACAAGGGGCAAGAGTGAGCAAAACGTCCTCGTCACGTGCAAGATGCTTTTGAATTACTTCAAAATGCTTCAATGCACTTTTGTTGTTGTATATAAATCCGTGTTCGAGAGCGAAACGATCCATTTGAGAAGCGGACCTCATAATTCAAAGCACCTCCTTGAAAGTTTGAATTTGACAAAACAAACACTTGTCCATTTTATCTTCCCTAATTTTACACCAAAAATCGCATTTTGTCAAGTAACCTACGCGATTATATTTTATTTTAGTTAAGCCTTGACAAACCTTTTTTTATATAGTATAATAAATTATGTAAAATGCCATAACTATACCCCTTTTAAGGAGTAATTTTGGTGAAATTGACTTAAAACTAACGGGTTTTACCCTAACGATAAAGGAGTAATCATGAAAAAGCCTTTAAAATTTTTACTTTTCATAGTGATGATAGCGTTGCTTATTTCATCACTTACTATTACAATTCTTGCAGAAGCGGAGGAAGAAGGCGAGGAAATAGACCCTTCGGTAAAACTGTATTCTCTTATTTACAAGAATAACGATACCGATTGTAACAAGTCCGAGCACGACCACTATGGCGTTTTGTACTTTGAAGAAGGCGCAACTGTTACCGTTTCTTCCCAAATCTGTGGAGGAAATCCTGACTCTGGCGAAACCTTTTTCGGTTGGTTCTCTGACGAAGGCGTTCTTTACGCACCAGGCTCTACCTTTACAATAACTCGCAACACAGTTTTGTATGTTGCATCAGGTAAAGAAGTTTCTACATATGATGAACTCAGTTCGTATCTCGGTTCTTCAATGGGCAACCACTGGAACTACGCAAAACTCAAAGCCAACATCACAATTTCTGGCAAAACTCTTTACCCAACTGACCAAAAAGCCAGCGTTTTGGACCTTGGCGGTTATACTCTTACAATGTCAAATAGCACTTACGCTTTCAGCGCACAAAGAAAAGGTTTGGTTCTCACGGGTAATGGTAACATAAACTTTACATCGAAAGACCACTCCAATGGTGCATTTATAGAAATTTCTGGTCACGGCTATGGCGACGGCAACCAGCGTTTTTGGCTTGGTAAGGGAGTAAATGTAGACGCTAATGTTCCTCTTATCAGAATTACAGGTAACACAACTTACCCAGGAACTCTTATGACTAACTACCCTGGATTGCCTACAATAAGAATACATGGTGGTGCAAGCGTTCCTTATTTGTATCGTTCATATTACTCACAAGACGTCGATATCAACCTTTACGAAACTTGTAGATTGACAATTAAAGAAGGTTCTCAAAATCCTTTGATGATTGAAGATTCCGCTCAATATGGTTATGTAATTGCCCGTCTTATTATTCACGGTGGAACTATCAGTCTTCCAAGCGACTTTAAAGGCTTCGTTCCTACTCAGGACGGCACTATGAATGGCAAGCCTGACGACCGCTTCTTATACAAAATCAATGGTGGTACTTTTGACCGCGATATCTCAACTCTTATTCCTATTTCTTTAAGAGTCAGGGACAACGGAAACGGAACTTATTCTATTCTTCCAAACCCTTGTTCAAAAGCGCCAGAGGGTTCTGACGGACTCCATCGCTATGTCGCTACTCAAATCGGTGTAAACTGTACTGTTTCTGGTGAAATTCGCTACTCTTGTACTTATTGTTCCGAGGCAAATTGTGAAGGCGAATCCATTGACTGTTACTGTAACTACACTATAAAACGAGAGGCTTTTGGACACAGTTTTATATCTGTGCTTACAAAAGACATGATAAACTCCAAAAAAGAAACTCAACCCGCTGAGGCAACATTGACTTGTACTCGTTGTGGCCTTGTTGAAAAGCAATATGAGTCACCAGACCCAGAAACTGTTTATATCACTCTTAAAGTAAAATACGAAAGAGACGTAAACGGAACTATGGTTACGTACCAAGATGACATTCGTGTGCCGAGTACCGAAGTGTTTGATTGTGAACCGGACCCGTCGAATGGAGATAGCCATACTTATCTATTCTCATTCAGCGTCTTCTCTGTGCATTATAAATTCGACGACGGACGTGAAGAAACGTTCAAAACGCACGAAGTTGTCGGTGTTGAAATTCCTCTTGGAACTACAAGAATTAAAAAAGACCTTTTCAACGGTAACGAAAACATAGAATGGATTAAACTTCGCGAGGGTCTGAAACAAATTGAGGACGGCGCATTTGCAAACATGCCGAATCTCAAAAAAATTGTAGGAATTGAAAATGTTGAAGAATATATCGGAAATAGCGCTTTCGCGCAAAAGGATTCAACCACTCCTATCGTTCTTGACACTATCGAAGTAAATGCCAAAGAAGTTGCAGATAACGCCTTTAAAAACATTCTTGCTACAAGAATTATCATAGGCGACAATGTAAAGAAACTCAAAGGAGCGTTCTCTCTTGACGGAAACACTTCCAAATACGAAAGCCAAAACGATATAATGTGTGAGGTTTTCGTAAAGAAACTTAACAGAGATTATCACCCAGCAACGAATCCTGAACTTTTCGGAATTGCAACTGATAACTCTCTACTTACAGCAATTTGGCCTACATTGTTTGAAACATTTAATCATTCAAGTACTCTTCTTAAAAGAGGCATTGTATATTTCGACCACAACTATATCGAGACAACTCACCAACCTAACTGTAAAGAAAATGGTTTTGTTGCTCACGAATGTTCACAATGTGGTGATTATGATGTAGTTGAAATCATTCCTAACACAGGTATTACTCACGTTTGGGAAGATGCAGAATCAACAACTTCAACTTGTACCCAACCAGGTGCTGTAAGACAATATTGTAACCGTTGTAAAGAATACAAAACAATTGCTGAACTTCCTCTTGACCCCAACAAGCACGACTTTTCTTCAACCGACCCTGAGCCAGAACCTGCCGCTTGTGAACAACTCACTTGGTACGAGCGCAGACGTTGTGCTTACGGTTGTGGCGCTTGGTCAGAGAACAAAGGCAAAAAGGTTACTGTTACAACCCCTCTTGGTCACGTATATTCAACAAACCCTGACGACATAATCATAGTTGAACCGACTTGTGGAAACCCAGGTCAAGAAATCAAGGTTTGTACTCGTTGTAATTTTGAGAAAAAGACCGAAACCCCTGCAAACGGAACTCACTCTTGGGTAAGAAACGATAGTGCTTATGTTTCTCCTACTTGTGGAGAAGATGGAATTATGGTTTTCCGTTGTACCGTATGCGAGGCATCAGATAAGCAATCTGTTGAAAAATTAACATACGAAGAAGCGCTCGAAAAGGGATTGCACAAATGGACAGAAGAAACACTTCTCCAACCAACCACTAAAAAGACAGGTTATAAGAGAGTTTATTGTTCAATTTGTGACCAAAACAATCGTACCGCGCAAACAATCATTCCAAAACTTCAAAAAGAACTATTTTTTGGATTTATTCCTTTGATTGGAGGCATGTCAATGACGGTCGCTTGGATTATCTTTGGTGTTGTTACTACTCTCTTGGTTGCTGGTGGTGTTGTTCTTACAATTCTTCTCGTTTCAAAGAAAAAGAACAAATCCACAAGTTACAAATATAAATTCAACACATTTAAAAAATAAGCAAAACAGTCAATGCCGTGTGCATTGACTGTTTTTTGTTAATTTTCGTGGCTTATTTTAATGAGTTCGCACATAATTTGTTTTTCTCTTGTCGATGGCGAAAGTGGCAAGCGTAGTTCGTTTTCACACAAGCCTAAAAGGGACAACGCACATTTTACAGGTACAGGGTTTACCTCAGCATAGAGTTCTTTCACAAGCGAAGATAGCGAATGGGTTAAACCTTTTGCCATTTCCCACTCGTTTTTCTCAATTAACGCACACAGAGTCGCCATTTCTGAGGGAATTACATTAGCAACCGCAGAAATGACTCCAACCGCTCCTACCGAGTACGAAGGTAAAACGAGTTCGTCGCAACCCGAGTAAAACCAAAACGCATCGCCAAAACGCGCAATTTTTCTTTCGAGGTCACAAATGTCACCGCTTGCCTCTTTTATAGCGACAACATTCTCAATCTCGCACAGGTCGTCAAGTGTTTCACTCGTCAAATTAACCCCTGTTCTTGACGGAACATTGTATAAAATCACGGGCAAGGGCGTGCTTTTTGCAATCTCTTTATAATGCAACGCAAGTGATTTTGGCGTTGACTTGTTGTAATACGGAGTCACGCACAAAACGGCATCTGCGCCAATTTCCATCGCCCCCTGTGTGAGTTTTTGGGCGGTTTTTGTCGAATTTGAGCCAGTGCCGACAATGAGTTTCGCTCTGCCTTTTATCACTTTTGCACAGTACTTTATAAATTCGTCGCGCTCCTCATAAGTTATCGTTGGGCTTTCTCCCGTTGTACCAAGTGCTACTATCGCTCCTACCCCCGAGCGCAACTGCCTTTCTATCAACCTTTGTGTCGCTTCAAAATCTATTTCACCATTTTTAAATGGTGTTACAAGCGCTGTGGCACAACCATTTATAGGCTTAATTTTTGTGTTCATAAACTGAATTTCCTCCAAAAAATTAAAAAATCAGTTGAAAATGTTTGGATTATAATATTTACTATATATAAATATTGATTGACTTAATATATTATATTCGCGTATTTTTTCGCGTGATAAGGAAATTATGATAAAAAATACTTTACCAGAAACAACTCTTAAAACTTCCGACTTTTTCTATTCTCTTCCCGAGGAACTTATTGCACAAATTCCTATTGAACCTCGCGACCATTCAAGGCTTATGGTTCTTGAAAACGGAAAGATTGCTCACAAGCATTTTTACGATATTTTAGATTATCTAAAAGAGGGAGATACCCTTGTTATAAACGACTCTCGCGTTATTCCTGCGAGAATTTGGGGAGAAAAGGTGCGTCAAGGTGAATTTGTTTCCGAGGCGTCAAAAATCGAAATGCTCCTTTTAAAACAACACTCAACTGACCGTTGGGAAGTTCTTTTGCGCCCTGCAAAGAAAATAAAAATCGGTGGAAAAATCCGTTTTGGCAACGACCTTTTGGCAACTGTTGAGGAAGTTGTCGCGGACGGAAACAGAATTGTTTCGTTTGAGTATGATAAATCTCGTTTTTCAAACATTTACGAAGTTCTTGAACTTATCGGTTCAATGCCACTTCCACCATATATAACTAAAAAACTCGAAGACAAAAGCAGATATCAAACTGTTTATGCACGAGAAAATGGTTCGAGCGCAGCGCCGACGGCAGGACTCCACTTCACCCCTGAACTTCTCAAAAAAATCAAGGAAAAAGGTGTTGAAATTGTTCCTGTTATGCTCCATGTGGGTCTTGGAACTTTCCGTCCTGTAAAGGAAGAAAATATAACCGACCATATTATGCACTCAGAGTACATTTGTGTAAGCGAAGAAAGCGCACGCAAAATAAACGAACGCAAACGCGCAGGTGGGCGTGTTATCGCTGTTGGAACGACTTCTCTTCGCACTCTCGAAAGCGCATCGCTTGAAAATGGCGAGGTTGTACCCGTGTGTGACGAAACGGGAATTTTCATTTTCCCAGGCTATAAATTCAAGGCTGTTGACGCTCTTATAACAAACTTTCACTTGCCCGAAAGTACACTTTTAATGCTTGTGTCCGCTCTTTATGGCAAAGACAGAATTATGGAAGCGTATCAATGTGCAGTAAATGAAAAATATCGTTTCATCTCTTTTGGAGATGCGATGCTTATTTTACCTTAACATTTTATTTGAAATTACGAAAGCGAGGGTGCGACTATGGAAAAATCGAATAACAAGTGTCGCGTTTTCGCTATTGTAGGTCCTACCGCTGTTGGAAAAACCGCTCTTGCAATCGAACTTGCAAAAAGGCTTGATGGCGAAATTATTTCGTGCGACTCAATGCAAGTTTATCGTGGTATGGACATAGGCACAGCGAAGGCAACAAAAGAAGAACAAATGGCTGTTGTTCATCATCTTGTTGATATTTTGTCGCCCGAGCAAAACTTCTCTTGTGCTGATTATGCGACCTTAGCGAAGGCTAAAATTGAGGAAATAACCTCGCGTGGAAAAACCCCTATTTTCTGTGGTGGAACAGGTCTTTATCTTGACAGCGTGCTTGAAATTCCCTCTTTTACCGATACTGTGAAAAACGAAGCCCTTCGTAACGAACTTGAAAACTTTGCAAGTGAAAATGGTGTTCACGCACTTCACGAAATGTTAAGAGAAATCGACCCCGAAAGTGCCGAACAAATCCACGAAAACAATGTAAAAAGAGTTATTCGCGCGATTGAAATTTTCAAAACCACGGGCAAGAAAAAAAGCGAACTTGATGCCCTGTCAAAGACTAAGGAATCACCTTACGACGCAATCGTGTTTTTCTTGACTGCCAAGGACAAAAACCTTCTCTATTCGCGAATTGGAAATCGTGTTGACCAGATGATAGAATCAGGACTTGTTGACGAATGTCGCGCTCTTTTCGACAGAGGCTTACTTGATGGCAAAACCACCGCATCTGGCGCTATTGGCTACAAAGAATTTATTCCTTATTTTACGGGTGAGGCGTCGCTTGATGATTGTGTGGCGACTCTCAAACTTTCGACAAGGCACTATGCAAAGCGACAACTCACTTGGTTCAAAAAGAAAAACTATCATACAATCTACACTGACGAATCTTCTGCGCTTGACGAGGCGCTAAAAATAATTAAGGAAACTTTATGAACGAAAAAATCAAAGCAAATTACGAAAAGGTTTTAGAAAATCTTTCCCCGTATACAAAGGACAGAAAAATTACGGTTTTAGTGGCTACAAAGACTCAATGTGTTGAAGATATTAACTATCTTATCTCGCTCGGTTGCGACACCATTGGCGAAAACAGAGTAAATGAACTTCTTGAAAAGTTCGAGGGCTACGACAAAAGCGCAAGTCTTCATTTTATCGGAACGCTACAAAAAAACAAGGTAAAATATATTTACGATAAGGTTGACCTTATTCACTCTGTTGACTCGCTCTCGCTTGCCGAGGAAATTGACAAGCGCTGTTCTAAAATCGACAAGGTTATGGACATTTTGGTCGAGGTAAATAGTGGAAAAGAGGAAAATAAGGGCGGGATTTACCCCGAGTGCGTCGAGGAATTTATTTCTTCCCTCTCGCACTTTAAAAACATTCGCGTGCGTGGCCTTATGACTATGGCACCAAAATGTCAGACAAGAGAGGAATATCTTTCCTATTTTGTTCCAACAAAAGAACTTTTTGACAAATTATTTAAAGATGAAAAAGACGCTATTCTCTCAATGGGAATGAGCGAAAGTTATATGTACGCAGTGGAGGCAGGGGCTAACCTTGTTCGTATTGGCAGTGCAATTTTTGGCGAAAGGAAGTATTTATAATGGGTATTTTTGGATTTGGTAAAAAAATAGACTATGAAGATTTTGACGACGAGGACGATATTGAAGTTTTCGACGATGACGAGGGTGCGAACATTTCGTTCGGTGGCTCTAATATTGAACTCAAAGTTGTAAAGCCTACTCAATTTAGTCAAATTCTCACAGCGGGTGACTATTTGGTTGAGGGCAAAACTGTTCTTCTCAATCTTGAAGGACTTGACAAGGCGCTTTGTCGTAGAATGATTGATTTTATCGCAGGCGTTGCTTATGCTCTCAATGCGACAATAAAAAGTGCAACCGCGGACTCGTATTTTATCGCTCCTCGTGATGTTGATGTAAGTGGCGAGGATTTCGATGATGATGGTGACGACGACACCTTCTCCGATTTATGAGTTTATTAGTTGTAGATATAATCGTTCGCGTTATCTCCTCTCTCCTTTCCGTTTTTGAACTATGCTTGCTCATTCGCGCAATTTGTTCTTGGATTCCAAGCGCAAGAGATAGCCGAATTTACGATTTCTTTTTCAAAATAACAGAGCCCATTTTGCGACCTATCAGAGATGTTATGATGCGTTGGGAATTCGCTCGCAGATGCCCTATTGATTTGTCTTTTCTTGTGGTTATCATTCTTATCTCAGTTATGCAAAGGCTTGTTTATTTGCTTTATTACTTGGTTATTTAATTTTCAAAGACAGAGGTTTTTATGCCATTTTTTGTAGTTTTAATTCTTATAATTGTCGGTTGTGTCGGCGTTGACCAACTTACAAAAATCATAGTATGCAACACCCTTGAAGTTGGAGAAAGAGTTCCTTTTTTGAAGGGCTTTTTCGAGTTTGTTCATGTCAAAAACGACGGAATGGCTTTCGGCTTGCTCGGCGAGCATAGATGGGTTTTCATCACCGTTTCAACAATCGGTATTATCGCTATCGGAGTTTATCTTTTCCGTTTTAGTAAAGAAAGCAAACTCACTAAAATCGGCATGGCTCTTATCGTCGGTGGTGGTATCGGCAATATGATTGACCGTTGCCTTCCACCCTTCCTCGTTACTGATATGTTAGAACTCACCTTTATGGGAGATTTGTTCCCTTGGGTGTTCAATATTGCAGACACTTGCGTTTGCGTTGGTGTTGGCATTGTGATTTTAGGACTTGTCCTCGAAATTGTAAAGGAATACAAAGAAAAAAAAGAAAAGGAAGTATCTCCTGATGATAGTAACGGCGATTGACGCAAAAAAGCGCCTTGATGTATTCGTTAGCGAGTCCTCAGGTGTTTCTCGTTCGCACGCACAAGTGCTTATAGAAAATGAACTCGTCACCGTAAACGGCAAAAATGTAGCGAAAAACTATCGTTTGCGTGAAGGTGACGAAATCGAAATTGAAGCCTTGCCTATAAAAGAACTCAGTGCCGAGGCTGAAAACATTCCTCTTGATATTGTCTATGAGGACAACGAAATTATCGTTGTAAATAAGCCCTCGGGTATGGTTGTTCACCCCGCTGTCGGAAATGAAAGTGGGACTTTGGTTAATGCTCTTTTGTACCATTGTAAAAACTCTCTCTCGGGAATCAATGGTGTTATTCGTCCTGGCATTGTTCATAGAATTGACAAGGACACGAGTGGCCTTTTGGTCGTTGCAAAGACTGACGAGGCACATTTGTTTTTGTCCTCGCTTTTAAAGGACCACCAAATAAAACGCACATATCACGCAATTATTACAGGACACTTGCCACAGGTCAAAGGGACAATAAATGCCCCTATTGCAAGGCACGCCACCGATAGAAAGAAAATGGCTGTGGTCACAGGTGGTAGAGAGGCAATCACGCACTACGAAACACTTCGTGAGTACCCGTCTTTTACTTATGCGAAAATGAATCTTGAAACGGGCAGAACCCATCAAATAAGGGTTCATCTCTCATACATAGGTCACCCAATTATAGGTGATACAGTTTATGGTGGTGGCAAAACTCAATTTGAGCGCGCCCATCAAAAACTCTTGCAAGGACAATGCTTGCACGCAAAGGAACTCTCGTTCCCTCACCCAAAAACGAAAGAAATTATGCACTTTGAGGTTGATTTACCAACCGAATTTAAATCTTTGCTTGATATTTTAGAAACCCTTTAATAGAAAAACAAGGTTTAATGAGCAAGAGTACAGAGCGACTCGGTATTTCTAAACTTAGTAGGTCTTGTCGAGGAAATTATGTCTATTTTTACAAACAAACTCATTCGCGTCGCTAACTCTAATGACGCGACAAAATCACTCATAAATGAAGAAAATGCGCCCGTTTTCGAGGCGCTTTGTTCTCGCATGCTTGAAGTGAATGATTATATGAACCTAACGGCGATAAAAGACGAGGATGGTGTCATTTTGAAGCACTTTGTCGATTCGTGCGCGCTTGTTCCGTTCGTTCCACAAGGCGCGTCGGTTGTAGATGTCGGCTGTGGCGGTGGCTTTCCGTCGCTCCCTCTTGCCATTTTGCGCCCCGATGTGTCTGTTTTAGGACTTGATAGCGTTACAAAAAAGGTTACATATGTAAAAGAAACAGCAGGGCTTTTGGGGCTTAAAAATGTAGACTCCTCAAACGCTCGCGCTGAGGTTCTCGGTCAAGATAAATTGCACAGGGAAAAATACGACCTCGTTTGCGCTCGTGGAGTCGGCAGACTCAACCTTATCTTGGAACTTTGCCTACCTCTTGTAAAGGTAGGTGGCTCTTTTGTCGCTATGAAATCTCTCACTGCAAGCGAGGAACTTGTCGAAGCGCAAAACGCTATAAAAATCCTCGGCGCAACTGTTGAAAAGGTCTTTGAATACTCTCTTAAAAACGAGAATGAAGAACTTTCAAGAACTATCATAGTTTTCAGAAAAACCACACACACACCCTCAAAATACCCTCGAAATAATTCTCAAATTGCGAAAAAACCACTATAAAAATTCGCTTTTTAGTTAACCAAAGCAAGCATTAGAATTGAACGAAAAATTTATGAAAAAATCATCCGCTTATTTAAAAGGAATCAAAGTATCATTGCCTGTTATACTTGGCTATTTGCCCGTTGCAATCGCTTTTGCCGTTATGGCAAGCGAGGCGGGCTTTTCTCGCTTTGAAATAATCGCTATGTCAACCCTTGTTTTCGCAGGTGCAAGTCAGATTATGGCTGTTGGTATGGTTACGGCGGGAGCGTCTATGATTTCCGTCGTTGTTGCGACCTTTGTGCTTAATCTAAGGCACTTTATAATGGGTACTTACATAATGAAAAAACTCGGCAAGACCTCACCTGTTGAAAAAATCACAACCGCTCACGGAATTACCGACGAAGCGTTTGCAATAGTTGGCGCAACGCCCGAGGAAAATTGTTCAGTCCCTTACCTTTTTGGGATTATAACTGTCACCTATGGCTCGTGGGTTCTTGGCACAATACTCGGTGCATTTGTCAGCGTTTTAATTCCTGCAAGTATAAGTGGCGCGCTTGGAATTGCCCTTTATGCGCTTTTCATTTCCCTTCTTGTCCCCGGCATTAAAAAGAGTCTTCGCCTTGTAACTCTTGTTATATTCACTGCCCTTTTAAACGCAGTTTTATCTCTTTTCATTCCATCATCGTGGTCGATTATCGTCTCGTGTCTTATCGGCGCACTTGTCGGTGTGTTCTTTGTTGAAGATACGGAGGTGGAACAATGAATTTTCTTGTCCTTTCCGTGCTTATGATGGTTGTTACTATCATTCCAAGAATTTTGCCTGGTTTTTTGCTCGATAAATTGCATCTTGGCAAAAAAGCGATTAAGTTTTTAAATTTAATTCCGTTCACCGCAATGTCAGCGTTGATTTTCCCGTCGGTTCTCTATGTTGACTCTGAGCGAATGTGGATTGGCGCTGTCGGTGCGATAATTGCAATCGCGCTTTCGCTTATTAAGAAAATGCCAACCTTTGTTGTCGTTATCGTGTCAGTTCTTGCCCTTGTTGGAATTTACGCTCTAATTTAATTCTATCAAAAATTTTGACTTAAAATTTAATTTGAATTTAGAGAAAATTCGAGCGATTTCATCCGATTAGAAAGGCTAAATTCTATACTAAAAAATTTAAAATAATTTAAAAATGCGCTAAATTATAACCAATTTGGCGCGTTTTTTGCTAAATTCAATGAAAATCGCACTAAATTTGCATTAAATTCTTGCAAAAATTACCTATTGACAATTTAGCATCTATATGTTAATATTTAATAGTAATTTTAAAAATTTAGTAAAAGAAGGAGGGATTTAATAATGAAGAAAATCGTTCGTGGCAAGGTTCTTGATACAGAAACTGCACAAATCGTAAAGAAAATCACATTTGGTGAATTTGGCGACGCAAACGGTTACGAGGAAACTCTCTATGTAACAGATGAAGGCGCATATTTCATCTATACAAATGGTGGCGCTGAATCAAAATACCCAACAGAAAACATCACTCTCAAATATCAAGCAAGCGTTGATAAATGGCTTGAAGCACACAAATAATCTGCCTCGCCTTCGGGCGCAAAAAGACACCATATGGTGTCTTTTTTGTTGCAATATTAAGATTTTTGTGATATACTTAAATTAACAAAATTTAAGGAGATTTTTATGGACTTTACTAAAAGCATTTTTGAGAACCGAAAGGCTAAAAATTCGCCTTTTTTGGCTGCGCACAGAGGTGTTTGTGGCGCTAACATTCCCTGTAACACTCTTGCTTCATATAAAATAGCGACTGATATCGGCGCTGATGTTGTTGAGATTGATGTTACAAAATCAAAAGATGGTGTTTTCTTCGTTTTCCACCCTTGGATGGAGCCTGTTTTCCTCAAAAGCAAATATCTTTGCGACCTAACCAGCGACGAAATCGACAATTTGCGCCTTTTGAACTCTGATAGCGTTCCAACAAGTTACAAAGTTCCAAGACTTCGCGAGGTTCTTACATTTTTGAAGGGCAAAGCGTACATTAATGTTGATAAATTCTGGACAGATGTCGAAGGAATTAGCAAGGAAATTCGTGAGTGTGGCGTTGAAAACCAAGTTATCGTAAAAACGGGTGTTGACAAGGAAACTCTTGAAAAGGTTAAAAAGTATGCGCCTGATTTTATGTTTATGCCTCTTGTTTGGCACAAGGACGAAGTTACCGACTATTTGCAAGAGCAAGGAATTAATCAAATCGGTACAGAAATTCTCTTTACAAGTGAAGATGATGAGGTTATAAGCGACGAGTATATTAAGAAAATGCACGATAAAGGTCTTTTGGTTTGGGCGAACTCAATCATTTATAACGAAAAAGAAATGATAAACGCTTATCATTCCGACGATGTTTCTCTTCGCGAAAATCCCGATAAAGGTTGGGGTTGGTTGATTGACAAAAATGTCGATTTCATTCAGACAGACTGGCTCTTGATGCTTAAAAATTATATTGACATGCGAAACAAGGGAGAGTAAAATATCAGCATTGGACACTTTTGAAAAAAATAAAAAATGGGCAAGCAGATTTTTTGCTTGCTCTTTTCCTTTGTAACTTTTGATAAATTTCAAAAAAGCCTTGATTTTTAAAAAAAGATATGATATACTTACAAAGCGAATATAGAATAAATTTGGAGAAGTCGCCTAGTTGTAAGCGAGATTCCAAGAAATCAAGGCTTTGCCGATGATTGATTGGTTAGTCGAGTTTATGCGTTAACTGTCGAGGTTACTCGACCATTGATTGACTAAATCCATCTGCTTTTTTCAACAATCATAATTTAATAATATTTGGAGAAGTCGCCTAGTTGGTCGAGGGCGCACGATTGGAAATCGTGTAACCGGTAACACGGTTCGAGGGTTCGAATCCCTCCTTCTCCGCCAACAAAAAAGGACACCCCGTGGTGTCTTTTTTGTTGTTAGGAGAGATTCGAACTCTTTCTTACTGTGTTGCCCATGGTTCGAGGGACGAGGCGACCGAGCGCATTCGGGGAATGATACAGCGAGGTCGGCGAGGTGGAGCAACCCAAAGAGCGCAAGTGCGCTTATCTGCACGAAGCGCGATTTGTTGGCTTGCGACAGGGCGCCGTAGGGCGCGCAAACGAGCGTCAAGGCGTTGAGAATTTATTTTCATAAGCCGAGCGAAGTTCTTTTTCGCAAGAAAAAGCCTATCTCACTTCTCCGCCATGCTTTTAAATAACAGTTGCATTCTTTTGTTTTTCGTGATAAAATATAATTAACTTTTAAATTAAGGAGAAAAACATGGACGGAGCGCAAGCGATAAGGGCGGAAAAGTTAAGAGCCGATTTGAGAAAAAGAGTTAAGCAAATCGATTACATAATGCAAAAGGTTACGCGCATTTCAACTTATAGTCAATTTGCCACCTTAAAGGTCTTTTATAACAGGCTTGAAAAGAAAAAGAAATACTTTGAAAACGCACTTACCACACCCGCTGGTTGGGTTTCTTTTGAGTCCATTTCAAAGAACGAACGCTACACCGAATCGCTTCTTGTAGGCAATAGGCTTGAAGTGTTCGGCTTTGAGATTGAATATGAGCAATTTGCCATACATTACGACAAGGGCTTTTTCGGGTTTTACCATCCAGACCGTTTTTTACTATTTGGAATTTCTCCCGAATATGTATTTTCAAGGGGAGAATATGGCAAGGACGATTACGCAAGGGTAAGAAGTGCCGTTCAAAACGACCCTTCTCTTATTCTTCGTGAAAGAGAAAAAGTTACTGCCTATCTTAAAAAGGGCTGGGAGAGTTGTCCTTCAAAGCGAAGAGGCGAAGAGTTCCCTATTGACTTAACTATTCCAGAGGGTTATTAATTTTTATAAGATAAAATTTAATGAGGAGGTGTTTTTGTGTTACCTGCTGATTTTCATTTGGAAAACAGGTTTTACTATTCAAGGTTAAATCCGAGCGAAAAACATTTATATGTTTTTATGGTTGAACTTCTTTTGAAAAGACAACGGCAATTTTTATATACCTTTGATGCGCAGATTTTCTCAACTTGCGAGGAATACAAAGGGCTTCCTTCATTTTCATACAAAGACGAGAGCGACGATATAAACTACTACACTGTTTTCGAGGCAATTCGTTGGGACTGCCCTGAATTTTACTTTATATCTATGGGCGATCTCGATTGGAACAACCTTATTATTACTCTTGGCACAAATCAATGCCCCTACACTGACGAGGAAATGGACGAGATTGATAATAAACTTTACGGAATTTTGCATAATTTCGACCACATTACCGACCCTTTTGAACTCGAACTTGAAGTTCACGACTATATAACAAGAAATTTTGACTATGAGTATAATTTTGCCCCTGAGGACACGGAAAGTCACCACGGACGGGAATATGAGGAAATTTTCACCCCCGTTAGTCTTATCAAAACAGGGCGTGGTGTTTGTGGTGGAATTATTCGTTTGGCTCAATTCATTTTTCAACGCAGAGGTCTTGAAGTTGTTAATATTCTGGCAAAGGCTGGCGAAGAGGGCAACAAACATGAACACTCTTGGCTTGGCATAAAACTTGGCGGACATTATTATCATCTTGATATAACCTTTAACGAGGGTAGCACGAATGATAAAACCCTCGCTCCATATGAGTATTTTAATGTGCCAACTGACGAAATTCTTGACAGTCACGATTTTACCGCTGAGGATTACCCCGAAATCATATGCGACCACACGGAGTACAACTATTACAACAAATTCGGCTTATATTTTGAAACATATGAGCAAATAACCTTAGGTGTTGAAAAGCATCTTGACTCAATTCCTTTTAAACACGGCGAAACATATCATTTCTATTTTAAGCATCCGCGCTCTCTTGATGTTGAAAAGATAACAACCGCTCTTTGGCGGGCGATAGAACACAAAAAAATTGTGCTTTTTGAACGCGAGTTTGCCTACGACGATACAGATGGCTATTTTGTTTTAGAGTATCAGTTTGACAAATTTGAATAAAAGCCCTCAACCACATTAAAATTTAAAAGAACGGACATAATGTCCGTTCTTTTCTATTCTTATAATGAATTTTTATGGGTGACATTTTCCACACGCCTCATAGCCGTCGGCAATTATGTTCTCTCTTGTGTCGTGACGGTCTTGGCGATTTGCTTGTGACATTTCAGTAGCAGACGAACAAGTTGGCAAGTGGAATTTCTTTGTATTAGTATTAAGGACATAGTCCTTTTCTTCTCCGTTTACTGTTGAGGTGCTTTGAGTTTCTTGCTCACTCGATGCATTTTCGCTACTTGACGCATCTGGTTGAGGAGAGATAATTTCGTCACCTTGTGCCAAACGGCTTTCACCTGTGGCATAATTTATGTAAATCATTGGTTGAACATTATAGAAATATACATTGAACGAGATTCCGTCGCCCTCGTCCTCTACGGAATATGCCTCAACCTGTACACCACTTGCAACAAGGTTATTTCCTGCGTAAAGTGGAGTTACGCGATACATTACATGGTTATTTGTTTCCTTGATATAGTCGGCAACTTGATTCTCGAAAAGGAGCATTCCCTCGTTGTTTAGATATCTTGTGCCTGTGATAAGGTTCTTGTTGTTTGCATTTTCACCTGTCAACTGAAAGCCTATCAAATGGCAACGATTATAAAGATATTTTCCCTCTACACAATCGTATTGCGCTTGCTTCCAACCCGAAGGGTAAACGCTACTGATGCTTCCCCTGTCCTCAGTTGGCATAATTTCTTTGCCTATGCATGCCTCTGCGTAGCCACATCTGCCAAGAGAGTCAAGTTCACTATAAAATTCGTAAGCGGTTGTTGTAATTTCGTCTGCGGTGAAGTTCGGCACGCCACCATTTATGTGAACATAAACATTTCCCGAATATGCAGGAATATTGTCTATTGTGCCAGAGCCAACCTCGGCAGACGAAGTGCTTGATTGTTCGCTTGAACTACTTGTCTCGGTTGCGAGAAAATCACAACCTATAAATGACATACAAAGCACTAAAAGAAGTGCTATCAAACTTAAAACTTTTCTCATCTCTTATAAACCTCTTTTGTTATTTTATCGTGTGAACTTCCAACAAACTCGCTCTTTTCAACCTTTTTAAAGGTCGAAAGGTCAAGTGTGCATTTCATATCTGAAAGATATTTTCTGTTCCATTTATAAATCACAACTTCGGAAATTTTATCTTCAAAAGTTGCAGGATTTATGTTCTCAACGAACACACTCTGCCCTTTTTTAACCTCTGATATGTCGTTTTTTAGTTCGTAATTTATGCCACTTGGTGCAACTAATTTTTCCGAAAATGGCAAAATCGCGATTTTTTCGTTTTCGTTTTTGATGTCCTCTAAAACCTTTGAATCTCGGCTCTGTCTTTTGCCACCGAAAATCATTCCTGAACTATCGTCTAAACAAATAATTACTCTCATAGTTTCTCCTTTGATGTTATTTATTACATTTTACCATAGATACTTATAATTTACAAGTATAGGTATTGAAAATCTTTTTCTTCTATGATAAAATGAAATTAATCAAGCGCTTTTGCGAGGTATCGTATGGCTTTAAACGATTTTTATTATGAGAATTCTAAATTGGGTTATAAAATAACAGGGCTTAAAAATAAAGCCCTTTTTGACATTGTAATTCCCGAGGGCGCAGTTTCCATTGAGGAGAGAGCCTTTTACGAAAGCAATATAAAAAGCGTATACTTTCCAAAAAGCCTTTTGACAATAGAAAAGGAAGCCTTTTATAACTGTGAGAATCTTACAAGAATCGAATTTGATAAAGAGTGTGACCTTTTGTCAATCGCTTGGGGGGCGTTTTCCTACACAAGCATTGAAAAATTAACTCTGCCCAGTGTAAATTATATCGGTTATGAGGCGTTTAATTCCTGTTATTCTCTCACTGAGGTTAGAATTCCAAAAACAGTTTGCTTGCTTGACGCGTTTGTTTTTGGCTGTTGCGACTACCTTAAAAAAATAATTATTGAAAGAGACAAAATCCCTTCATCTTGGGACGAGGACTGGTCGGGGTGTCTTGCAAAAGTTGAGTTTACAAGCAAATTAAGCACTTTAAGTAACCAAACAAATAAGGCTACTCAAACAAGTTCTTCTTTAAAGCCTACACCTACGCCTGTTATAAAGTCCACCCCCAAACCTTCCCCTGTTATAAAACCTACACCCGTGTCAAAACCTACCCCTGTGGCAAAACCCTCCCCAAAAAAGGTTGAACCTCAAAAAGCAACCTCTTCCCTCGGCAGAAATGACGCATATGCAAAATATCGCTTGCCAAATGAGAATGAGGTCAAGTGCGTTTATGGTGATGAAGCGGTTCTTGATATGTTTGTGACTGAGCCATACCCATACGGCAAGGGCGTGACTCTTGTTTGCATAAAGGATTTTAGAGTTGGCTTCTTTGAACTCAAACTTCCGTCGTGCGTAGCGATGCTCAAAGGCAATCTTTTTAAAAGACAAAGCCTTCTTACAAGAGTTATTTGCAATGAGGAACTTCAACTCATTGACATGGGGGCATTTTACGGCTGTTATTCTCTTAACGACATTCAACTTTCAAAAAACACGGCTATTTCCTCTGATGCGTTTGAGGGATGCGAGGCGCTAACCAAGGCAAGAATCACAAAGAATGTACACAGTGGCGCTTATGCATATTGCGCTGGGCTTCGTGAGGTTGAAATTGATAGCGATGTCGACACAATTCCGTCGCGAATATTTAATGCATGTCACAGTCTTAAAAGCATATACCTCCCCGACAATATAAAATACATTTCGAGTTATGCGTTTTCTTACTGTTCTAACCTTGAAAGCATAAGATTTAGCGACAATATTACATATATAGAACAAGGCGCTTTTCGTGGATGCAGAAGGCTAAAAAGCCTTGTTTTGCCAAAAAATCTTACATGGCTTATGGAGGGCGCATTCCACGGATGTGACCATCTTGAAAGCATCACATTTAACGAAAAACTCACACATATTCCTACAAAAGCGTTCCTTTGTTGCGACTCGATAAAGACGCTTCGGATACCTGCAACTATTAAAAGAATTGATAAAGAGGCGTTTAGTTCTGTTTCTCTTGAAGAAGTAATTATCGAAAAGCATTATGGCGACGACCCTCACAACTTCCCAAAGGGCTGGGACAAAGATTGGCTATCTCGTGGCCCTTATCAAACAGTAAAAATAAGATTTGAATTTGTATAAAACACCCATTAAGGAGTGCTTATGGAAAGATGGAGCGAAAAAAAGGTATGGGAATGGTATAATTCTCGCCCTTGGATAAGAGGTTGCAACTATATGAGCGCTGACTGCGCTAACAGAGTTGACCAATGGCAAAGCCTCGGATTTGAAGAAAGATTTGAAACCACAGAGCGCGAACTTTCTCTTATGCGCGACCTTGGTTTTAACTCTGTAAGGCTTATTTTGGAATATGTAGTTTGGCGCGACGAGCATGACTCTTTTCTTGAAAGATTTGAGCGATATGTTGCTTTATGTGCTAAATATGGCATTTCTTGTATGATAGTCTTGGCAAACGACTGTATGCCACCAAAAACCGAACTTTGGCGCGAACCTTTTGTTGGTGAACAGACCTACGACATTGGCTATCACGGGGGCAAAAAGCACTCTCAACACGGAGCGCACAATGGTCCTGCGCCTCATTTTTATCTTGATGATGAAAAAACCGCAGAGGACTACTTTAAAATGGTAACGGAAATTGTAACTCTTTACAAGGACGATGAGCGCATTTTAATGTGGGATTTGTTCAATGAGCCAGGAAATAGCCGTCGCCGTGGAATTACAATGCCTAACCTTGTAAGAATGTTTGAGGTTGTAAGGGAAATAAATCCATCTCAACCACTTACTGCTGGCGCGTGGTGGTTTGATGTTGCAAACGATTGCAAAATCGGGCAAGAAGAAAAGTATGCCATCGAAAACTCCGATATTATTACATATCACTTCTATGGAAGATACGAGGAGCATATACAAGTTATTAAATTTTTAAAACAGTTTAACCGCCCGATTATAAACACAGAATGGCTTGCAAGATGCACAAGCAACACGGTTTTTGACAACTTTCCTCTTTTCTATCTTGAAAAAATTGGTTGCTATAACTGGGGATTTGTGGCAGGAAAATATCAAACATACGAGCCTTATGAGGCGCATTGGAATTGGTATCGTGACGACAAAAACGCGCCCATCGACTTCACAAAATGGTTCCACGACCTCTATCGTCCAAGTCATCGCCCTTACGACCCGCACGAAACTGAACTCATTAGAAAATTCTGCACCTTGGCAGACAAAGACTTTGAAAAATCGAACAAATAAAGCAAGCAAAAGCCCTCAAAAAGGGTTTTTGTTTCTCTTTTAGTTGATTTTCCCTTATATATATGATATCATAGAATTAAGATTTCACTTTCAGGGGGTAAATATGGGCGATTGTCTTAAATATGATATTAAAAATGGCAAATTTATCGACACTCGCTCGGGCGTTTGCATTCTCGACGCGCCAAGAGTTTGCTACACTTTTGAAAGTGACGATATAACAACAGGTGAAAAGCCTTGGGGCGTGCCTTACATTGACAGAGAGGACTGTGCAAAAGTCGAAGGCAACTCACTTATCTATGACAAGTCAAAATCGGTTGTGACTGTAAGTCCTTTGGGTGACGGATTTTTGCTCGACCTAAAATGCGAAGGCGATAAAATTGACGAACTTGGACTGGTTCTTCCCTTCAATTTCATGGGTAAAAAGGGTGGAAAATGGCAAGAGCAACTTCTTTTTAACTCCCCTTACATATCAAACGACAGAAAAATTATCTACTCTTACCTTTCAAATCCAAATGGCAACGACCTTGTCACTTGCGTTTTAAGCGAGGCTGATGGTTGGAAAATGGACTACTCCCCCTTCTCTTTTGGGCATTATTTTATAAATTTGAGGTTTTTGGCTAACTTCGACAAAGTATACAAAACCAAGAGCAAAAGAAACTCTTTGCGCGTGGCACTATTGCCTTGCTGTGGCTTTCCTGACGCTCTTGATAAATTGAGTAAAATTTACAGTGTTCCTTTTATGGATTACTCCATAGGTGGAGGACAAATTGGCGACAAAATAAGACTCGTTCCACACGGGAAAATCGACACACTCGTTGAAGTTTTTGACGGAAAAGAGAGAGTTTTGCCATATCGTGACGAGTACGAACTCTACCACTTAGGCGAGGTTTCTATAATCCCTGTTTCCGAGGGCAAAAGGGGCGCTGGTATAACTCTTTATGCCTACAACAATCTTCTTGACCTTTACAAGCGCTCAATAGACACAGTTGACCTTGAAATTATAAAAAAGCACACTGACTCAAACCTTTGTGAGCATCAGTGCTGGGCAAGCGCAACGCTTCGCTATCTTTTAAATTATAAAGACACCTTAACAGATGCCGAAGTGGCGAATTACGAGACGAGACTTCGCTCGCTTTTGTTGACGCTTACCGAACAAGACCCGAACCTTGCGATGCCAAGAATTACCATTTTAAAAATGCCTCACGAGGGATTTGGCGCTTTCAATGTATTCAAATCAAGGCGCGTTCAGGAGTTGTTTTTCGGCATTACAATTTTGCTTGATGCGTACAAATATTTTGGCGATAAAATCTATTACGAATACGCTGTTGGAGCAACTGACTGCCTTATTCGTGACTATCAAGACGAAAGTGGTCGAATTTTTATAGATTGGGGAGATAAAAAAGACGACTACACAACAGTTTGCGCTCCTATGATACCACTTGTCGATATGGCAAACTTCCTTCGTGACAAGGACAAGGCAAAAAGCGACAAGTATTTTGAGTGTGCCGAAAAAATGGCATCTTACCTTTACGAAAGAGGACTAAATTTCCCAACCGAGGGCGTTTCTTCCGACCTTGTAGAGGAAGAAATGGAAGATGGCTCCATTTCTTGTACAGCCCTTTGTCTTCTCTATTTTTGCAAAAACGTGCGCCCTTGTGTCGATTACATAAAAAAAGCAAGAGAAATTCTCAAAATTCATGACACTTGGGTTATAAAAACCCCTATTTGTCAAATGCACGGTTCTTCCCTTCGTTGGTGGGAAACCCAATGGGAAGGAGATGCTGACGGACCCGCAATTTGTGCAGGTCACGCGTGGAGCATTTGGCGCGCTGAGGCTGATTATCTTTTCTATGAAATCACAAAAGAAGAGGAGTATCTAACGCGTGCTAAAAATGGGTTTATGACTAACCTTTCCAAAATTGACAAAGACGGAAAAAGTTACGCTATTTATTCTCCCGACGAGATAACGGGTGGCGGATTTTTCTCAAAGTCCGAACAGGTTCGTCTTGAAATTGCCCCTCGTTTCCCACGCACCGAGGACTGTGGTCTTTCGAGGTATGTGTGGATTAGAATGAATGATACATTTTTAAACGAATATAAATTATAAGGAAAAAATTATGAAAAAATTAATAGCGCTTTTAATTGCTGTTTTGATGGTTTTGAGTTTCTCTCTTGTTTCTTGTAACAAAGACGAGGGTGACGATAGCAACTCAACCATTGAAAGTTCATCAAGTGAGAGTTCAAGTAGTTCGTCAAGCGAAGAATCTTCGAGTGAGGAATCCTCAACCGAATCAGACGACACAGGCTCTACCCCTACAACTTGGGAAAGCACCGCATCAGCCGAAGTTCAATTAAAGGTTGAAGAACTTTTACAAAGCAAGCACAAACTTACATACAACGAAGATGGTTCTTTCAGAGTTGCTATATTTGCCGACATGCACATTGATGTGGGTGATGATTTAGGTCAACTCGCAAGAGCCAAGGAGAACATAAAGAAAATCGTCGACGAGCAAAAGCCAAACCTTGTTGTTTTTACAGGCGACAACATAATAAACTCATCAAACTCAGCCAAGGCAAGGCAAAACATTAACGCGATTGTAAGTTACCTTGAAGAAAAGAAAATTCCTTGGTGTCATGTTTACGGAAATCACGACCACGAGAATTCAATTTCCAAGGAAGCACAACAGGCAATTTATGAATCATATGAGTATTGCATTTCAAAAACAGGTCCTGATCTTTCAGGAGTTGGCAACTATGTTCATGGAGTTTATAAATCAGACGGTTCGCTTGGAGCGGTGCTCTACTGTATTGACAGTGGCGCGTATGTTGCCTCTGGCTCAGGACACCCTGGCTATTACGATTTTATAAAAGAAGACCAGATTGATTGGTACGAGGAAACTTCGAGCCTTCTTCAAGAATACAATAACGGAAAAGTCGTTCATGGTATAATGGCATTCCATATTCCTCTTGTCGAAAACAGAGATGCCAACGCGAACAAGAACGACAAAACACTCGTTTATGAATATTCTGGTGGTGTAAATGAAGGTATGTGTCCGTCAGAAGTTGATACAGAACTTCTCGAAACAATTTGGGAGCGTGGCGATATAAAAGCGATTGTAACTGGTCACGACCACAAAAACGACTATATGTTCAACTACAAGGGTGTAAAACTCACCTCATCTCCTACTATAAGTGAAATGGGCTACTATGACTCTGCGTTTATGGGTTCGCGTATTTTCGACCTCAATGCAAGTACAATAACTGATGTTCCAACCTATGTTGCATATCTTATCAAAAGGTTTAACCCTGATGATTTTGACGCACTTGATTCAAACATCTCTGCTGAGGATTTCGAGGGAACAATAAACGCACCTATCATCTCTGGCTATGCAAGCAGCGCACTTAATGGCACTGCCTCCACAGAGGTTGTAGCAGAAAAGGGTGTTAATAGTTCAAGCGCACTTGAAGTAAAGCGAAGCGATAAATCAAACTTTGAGTTCGTTATGGAATTCAACGAAAAGGGCAAGGTCGGAGACAATAAATATATTATTGTTTGGATGGATTTGACTAACATAGAGTTTAGAAAGGCGTGTATTGGTCTTTATTCCAGCGATGGAACAGAATCCCCTTACAGAACTGACGATAACGACTATTCAAGTCCAAAATTTTATTATCTTGCAGACAACAGTGACTCGTGGGTGCAACTTTCTCACGGTTGGGACGGATGCTTTGGTCCTGGCGATGGTGGCGCTGCTATGATAGGCAGAAAGGGCTACTTTGCATTCGCTATTGACGACCTTCGCCAAGCCTCAAAGGCGATGACCAAGGACACTCTTGTAGCGGGCTTCTACTTCTATGGCTCTCTTGAATCTGATTCTTATGTAGATATTCCTTTCTACATTGACAGCATTTCCCTTGTTGAAGACTATACTACATTTGAAAGATAAATAAATAAAACCCAACGAATTTTCGTTGGGTTTTTCTATTATGTTAGATTATTTTTTATCAACAGTGATAACTATTTTTCTTGTTTCGTCATAACCAACAGAGTGTGTTGAAACACCGTCGATTTTTTGAACTTCGCTATGAATAATGCGTCTTTCATAAGGGTTCATTGGGTCAAGGTGAATATTTCTTCCTTGACGAAGCGCTTTGTCTGCCATTTTTCTTGCAAGAGCGCGAAGTGTTTCTTCTCTCTTTGCACGATAATTCTCAATATCAACGATTACCTTTACATATTCCTTGTTATCGCCTTCGCTCTTGCGTGCAAGACAAAGGTTTGCAAGGTATTGAATAGCGTCAAGTGTTTCTCCGTGATGACCGATAAGAATTGACGCTTTCTCGCCCTCTATGGTAACTACTCTTGAAACAAAGCCTTCTGTATTAGGTGTAAGGTCGCCTTTTACCTCACAATCAAAGCCGATATTTGCAATAAACGACTTAATAAAATCCATTGCAAGTTGCTTTTCTTGTGGTGTAACTTTGATGTCCTCATCTTTTATTGGCGCGCGCTCAGGTTGCTGTTGTGGTTGCGCTTTTTTCTTTTGAGCGGGCTTGTTTTGCTGTGGCTTTTGAGCGTTTTGCTTTTCGCTTTGTGGTTTTGTTTCTTTCTTTGGTTGATTTTGTGTTGAATTTTGTTTGTTTTCTTTTTTCTCGGGTTTCTTTTCGGACTTCTTCTCGCTCTTTCTCTCTGGCTTGCCATCGTCAATTACAACAACGATTTCAGCCTGCTGAGCGCCAAAAATTCCAAGAAATCCTTTTTTACCCTCTGTAACAACTGTTGAGTTTACAATTTCGCCAAGGCTTGAATATTGCGAAACCGCTTTTGTATAAGCATCTTCAACAGTCTTTCCTGTTACTGTATATTCAAATTTCATATTGTTTTTCCTTTTTTATTAGTCTTTCTTACTTGTTCCCTTATACTCTCGCTCTGCCTTTTTATAATCTTCGTCTGTGAATACAGGGTACGGCATGATTTTGTAGAACAGGAACTGTTGACCCATTGAGAGAATGGTTCTGAAAATCCAGTAAATACCAATCGCCGCTGCGAATTGGAATGTGATAACCATTGTCATAAGCGGAAGAATATACATCATTACTTTCATTGATGAATTGTTCATTTGCTCCGCTTGTGGATTTTGGTACGAAAGTTTTCTTGACAAAAACTGTGAAAGGTACATAAATCCAAGGTTAAGAATTGGTATGAAAACGAGCCACCAGAATGATGTTCCAAAACTCTCCCAAGGTGTCATTCCAAGGTCGGTTTTGAACATTACCATATTTGGAAGTTCTTCAATTCCACCAACTCCCGAAAGTGCTTCTTGAAGTTCGGGCGCCAATGTGTTCACTGTGTCTGGATTTGCTTTAAGATTAGAAATTATCTTTATCTGTGCAATAGTGTCCTTTGCATAGTTTTCACCAAGAGCGAGCGCTTTATAAAGTGCCTCGCATGTGTCCTTGGCAAAGCCTGTGATAAATTCAAGAGGACGAATTACTACTTGGTAAATCGGAAAGATGATAATGAGTTGGAGCACCATTGGAAGACAGCCCGCGAGTTGCGAATAGCCCTCTCTTTGATAAAGGTCCATTATCTCACCTTGCATCTTTTTAAGTGTTACCTGGTCGTTTCTTCCCTTATATTTCTTTCTTATCGCCATTTCCTTTGGACGAAGTGACGCTTGCATTACCATGTTCTTTTGCTGTTTTATACCAAACGGACAGAGCAAAAGTTGCATAGCAAGAGCGAACAAAAGTAACGCCAAAACATAGTTATTTAATGTGAGCCAAGAACAGCCCTTCATTACATAACCTAATATTTTTGCTAACCAGTCAAACATTTTTATCTCCTATGTTTTTGCCAACTTTTTGAGTTGACACGGTCTTTTCTTTTTAATAAAACAATATTTATTACTCTTCTTTTTCTTTCTTTTCTTCAAGCAAGCCTATTTCCGCTTCCGCCTTTTTGAACTCCTCGTCAGAAATAACGGGGTATGGCATTGCAAAATGCAAAATAACTTGTTGAATCATTGAAAGAATTGTTCTGAAAATCCAGTAAATACCAATCGCCGCTGCAAATTGGAATGTAATAAACATTGTCATAAGCGGAAGAGCAAGAGTCATTACCATCATTGACGATGTGTTTGGCATTTGCTCAGCGCGTGGGTTATGATACATAAATCTCTTTGACAAGAATTGGGAAAGATAGGTGAATCCAAGGTTGAGAACAGGTATGAAAACGAGCCACCAAAACGATGTTCCAAAACTGTCCCAAGGTGTCATTCCAAGGTCAGTATTAAACATTACCATGTTTGGAAGTTCTTCAATTCCACCAACACCTGATATCGCCTCTTGAAGTTCCGCCGAAAACGAATTTAAACGGCTCGGGTCTTGTTTGAGTGCGGAAATTATTCTTATTTGCGAAATTGAATCCTTGGCATAATTATCACCAAGCGCAAGCGCAGAATAAAGCGCCTCACAAGTCTCTTGTGCAAAACCCGTGATAAATTCGAGTGGACGAATTACCACCTGATAAATTGGGAAGATTATGATAAGTTGAAAAATCATTGGAAGACATCCACCAAATTGAGAAATTCCTGCATCTTGATAAAGTGCCATTATCTCTGATTGGGCTTGTCTTATTGACATTTCGTCTGTCTTGCCTTTGTATTTTTTTCTTATAGCCATCTCTTTTGGGCTGAGTTTTACTCTTCTTATCATATCGAATTGTTGCTTAATACTCAACGGGCAAAGCAACACTTGCATAAGAAAAGCAAACAAAAGCAAAGCCAACACATAGTTATTTGATGTGAGCCAAGAACAGCCCTTCATTACATAACCAAATATTTTTGCTAACCAATCAAACATCTTCATTCTCTCCTGTTTTTCCCTGCCTTTTCAGCGTAAATCTGTCAGGCACTGGGTCATAACCACCTTTGCAAAAAGGATTACATCTTAAAACTCTCCAAATTGTGAGTATTGAACCCTTTATCGCTCCGTGTTTATCAAGCGCGTCAAGTGCGTATTGTGAACATGTGGGCGTAAACCGACACGAATTCGGCAAAATCGGCGAGATAAACTTACGGTAAAGTTTTATGAAAAATTTAAGAATTTTTTTCATCTCTTATGAATTTTAAAGCCTTTACGGCTGATGAAAGGTCCTTTTTTATATCGTTGCTCGTCGCGCCAATCGCGCTCGCTCTGGCAACAATAACAATAAGAAAACCTTTTTTAAGATTATGCTCTTTTTCGGTCTGTCTTAATCCCTCACGCAAAATTCTTTTTACTCTGTTTCGTATATGAGCCTTGCCCAACTTTTTCGAAACAGTAAGACCGATTCTGTTAATGTACTTTTTCTCGGGGTTTGCGTTCATTAGTTTGAACGCCTTGAAATCTTTCATAATATAGACAACTACAAATTTGCCTATAAATTTATTCCCCTTTGCGTAAGTTTTCGAGTATAAATGGTTTTCGCTGATTGCGATATGCTTCATATGCACCTCTTTGTAGCCAAATCGCTACACTTGATAGTACTTGATTTTAAGACTCTCGTCTGTGTGATTTTAGAAAAATGTCCCCGAAGTTTTGTTCGGGGACATTACTTCTTAAACTAATTTGCTTCGGAATTAGTATGTGAGTCTTGCACGACCCTTTGCGCGTCTTCTCTTCAAAACTTTTCTTCCGTCAGCAGTTCTCATTCTTTTTCTGAAACCATGTTCCTTTTTTCTTTGACGTTTCTTTGGTTGGTAAGTTCTTAACATAGTTGCACCTCCTTAATAAATAAATTGGGGCTATATTCAGCATCAATTTAAAGCCAATTTATCTTCTCGATTTCAAGACAAGGTATATTATACACGCACAATATACATTTTGTCAAGTCTTTTTTTACATATGACTAATATTTTTTATCTTTTTTTATTTTTGTTATTACTTTTAGGTCCGCTTTTTGAGGTCCGCTTCTTCCCTTTTGCGTCGGTTTTCGCCTTACCTCTTGCGTCGGTTTTTCCTTTTTTACCATTTCGCACTTCTTGTCTGCCGTCGGGCTTAACAAGACAATTCGCTCCGTAGCCTATAAGGTCCTCTCTACCTGCTTTTATCAGAGCCTCTCTTACAAGATTTCTGTTTTCTGGGCGACGGTATTGCAAAAGCGCCCTTTGCATAAGTTTTTCTCGATAATCGTCAGGTGCGTAAACCTTTTTCATATCAAGAGGATTTATGCCTGTATAGTACATAACTGTCGATGCAGTTCCTGGTGTTGGGTAAAAATCCTGAACTTGTTCAGGATTACAGCCTTGGTCACGAAGATAAAGCGCAAGTTCAATCGCATCATTTAGTGTGCTACCAGGGTGCGAGGACATAAGATACGGCACAATATACTGTTCAAGTCCGTTTTCACGACACAGTTTGAAGTATTTTTCACGGAATCGGTCATAAACCTTAACATCTGGTTTGCCCATATATCTAAGCACATTTGAACTACAATGCTCTGGGGCAACTTTGAGTTGTCCACTTACATGGTCACGCACGAGTTTTCTAAAAAACGCGTCGCTTTTATCGGCAAGCATATAGTCAAATCGGATTCCCGAGCGAATAAATACCTTTTTTACCTTTGGAAGTGCCTCGACTTGTGACAAAAGTTCAATATATTCGCTATGGTCGGCTATCAAATTCGGACAGGGGGTAGGCACAAGACACTTTCGATTGCTACAAACTCCACTTTCAAGTTGCTTTTTACAAGCGGGGTATCTAAAATTCGCAGTCGGTCCACCTATGTCGTGAATATAGCCCTTGAAATCGCTCATTTGTGTGATAAGTTTCGCTTCCTCAACAACGCTCTTTATCGAACGAGAACGAACGCTTCTGCCTTGGTGAAAAGCAAGAGCGCAAAAATTACAGCCACCAAAACAGCCTCTGTTATGAGTTATAGAGAATTTAACCTCGGAAATCGCAGGTACTCCACCCTCTTTCTCGTACACAGGGTGGTAGGTTCTCATATATGGAAGGGCGTAAACCTTGTCAAGTTCTTCCCTTTCAAGTGGAAACGCGGGTGGGTTTTGAACGAGTTTTTTGTTGTCGTAATATTCGACAATCGCTTTTCCGTTTATTGCGTCTTGGTTCTTGTATTGAACGCCAAAGGCACGCGCATATTCGTGCTTGTCCTCTTTGATTTTATTAAAGTCAAACTCCTCGGCAACGGGGTAGTTTACAGCGTCGTCTTTTGCGCAAAGATAGACACAGCCCCTCTCGTTTCGTATCTTTTTTATCGGAACTCCTTTGTCAAGAAGTTTCGCAAGCCTTAAAATTATGCTCTCGCCCATTCCGTAGGTGAGTATGTCCGCTCTACTATCGACAAGGATTGAACGACGGATTTTGTTGTCCCAGTAGTCGTAGTGGGCAAATCGACGAAGTGATGCCTCAATTCCACCAATGATAATCGGAACATCGCCGTATGCCTCTCTTATTCGGTTACAGTAAACTATTACTGCACGGTCAGGGCGCTTGCCCATTTTTCCGCCCGCTGAATAGTAGTCGTATGAGCGCTTTTTCTTTGATGCCGTATAATGCGCTACCATTGAGTCTATGTTTCCTGCACTGACAAGAAAGCCAAGGCGTGGCTTGCCAAATCTCTTGAATTCGTCGCACGACTTGTAGTCGGGCTGTGATAAAACAGCGCACGAAAATCCTGCATCTTCAAGAACTCTTGTGATGATTGCAACGCCAAAAGACGGGTGGTCTACATATGCATCACCCGTTACATATACAAAGTCTGGTGCGCCACCATATCGCGCATCGCACTCCTCTTTTGTTATCGGTAAAAATTCCTTGCCTAACATAATACCTCCTGTTCTTTTTCTTTGCTGAAAAGAAAAAGTACCAAAAAGAAAAGCAACTAAAATAAATTCTAAACTATCTAATCAACCACGAAGCAGTATCATTTCGCACTTGCTCGTCATTTCTCGCTTGCAACTATTTTAACATAAATTAGAGTGGTTTTGTTAATAAAAAGTAAAAAAGAACGCATAATGCGTTCTTTTTCTTATTTCCATTTTACTCTTTTAGGTCCGAGTTTGTTTATGAAAAGTGTTTTGAGTTCTTGTCTTTGGCTATCGTCGAGTTCGGAAATGTCTACAATATATGCTTGAAGTTTGCCAATGAAAGCATATATGACTTCTTTATCTTTGACAACTCTTTGAATATAAAGATACGGAACTGTTCCTGTTTCCGTTCCCGATTGACCCTTTACGCTTATGTTGATGCCTTCGTCGTCGATAGAATATTCAACAACGCTATTGAGCGACCTTACCTTTTTTACATTTATAAAAGGCAAAATAAAATTCGTAAATACGCAAAGTAGGTCAATTATGATAATGAGCATAAGATACAAAAATGTTTTCTTAATAAACCCTTGTTGAACAAGAAGTACTGTGCATATTGAAATAACGAAGGCGGAACAAGCAATCATAAATGCCCAAAATATTTTCTTTGAAAAAGCCAAGAATAATTGAAAACGAAGTAACTTTTCTCTTGTATATGTTGTTTTTGCTTTTATTGGCATAATTTTCTCCTTATGTAT
>JAZSDJ010000081.1:0-6227 GCA_045531105.1 Eubacteriales bacterium
ATAATCCACCATTCGATTTTCACCTCAAAAACCTCTTGCTTTATAACCATTTAACGCCAAAAATTCCACACGAAAACGATATTTCGCTCGGCTCGTCGCTTTACGGATTACCAGGCGATTTTTCCTCGCCATCACGATTTATAAAACTTTCATTTTTAAAAAGATTTGTCACTTGTGACAAAGACGAAAAATCAAGCGTTGCCACCCTCTTTCGTTTAATGTTTTCTGTCTCTCCCTTAAAAGGTACAACTTTTACCAAAGAAGGAAAAGAGCATTACACAACCTATACCTCGGTCATAAACGCGACAAAAGGCATTTACTACTATACAACAGGTATGTCCCTGGAAATAAAAAGCATATGCTTAAAAGACTACCTTTTTGATACCACTCTTCATATTGTTGACACTTACAAATTATAGCCAAAGTATTGAAAAAGCCTCAAAATTATGATATAATATTTGCATTATTATTAAAAATAACTTAAAAATAATGTGAAGAAAAACTGAAAATTTTATCAATCTTTTCAATTTCATTGAACTTCCTTGTTAATTAGTGTAAAATTTATGTTGAAAGAGAGGTGCTCATATGGCAATCTATAAAATTGGTGTTGACGTAGGCTCAACAACTGTAAAATGTGTGCTACTTTCAGATGAAAATGAACTTTTATATTCTGTATATACAAGACACTATTCAAAGGTTAAGGAAACAGTCCTTGACCAACTTGAAAAAATATTTAACGAGTTTGAGGGCGATTTCAAACTTGCAATAACTGGTTCGGCAGGACTGGGCTTGTCCCAATCTGCCTCTTTGCCATTTGTTCAAGAGGTTTTTTCGGCATCACTTGCAATTAAAGAACTTTACCCCGATGCAGACGTAGCAGTTGAACTTGGTGGAGAAGATGCAAAAATTTTGTTCCTAACAGGGGGAACAGAACAAAGAATGAACGGAACTTGTGCAGGTGGTACGGGCGCTTTTATCGACCAAATGGCAACACTTCTAAAAGTTTCAGGTGACGAACTTGATTGGCTTGCGCTCAAAGCAGAAAAGAAGTACCCAATCGCCTCACGCTGTGGAGTTTTCGCAAAGAGCGATATTCAACCACTTCTTAATCAAGGCGCATCGGCTATGGACATTTCAGCAAGTATTTTCCAAGCCGTAGTTGACCAAACCGTTGCAGGGCTTGCACAAGGCAGAAAAATTAAAGGGAAGGTTCTTTTCCTTGGTGGACCTTTGCACTTCTATAAAGCACTTCAAAATGCATTTAAAGAAACGCTTGGACTTGATGATGAGCACGCAATATTCCCAGAACTTGCAACCTGCTTTATGGCATATGGTTCAGCGCTTTATGCAGATAAAAACGCAGAAGCAATTCCCTCATCTCAAATTATAGAAAAAATCAGAAACTCAAAGCCAAATGCCGATATTGTATCGTTCAAACCATTGTTTGCAAACGAAAGCGAATATAACGAATTTGTCGCTCGTCACGAAAAGGCAAATGTTGAAAAAGGAGACATTTCTACATACGAAGGAAATGCATATCTTGGCATTGACGCAGGCTCAACAACTACAAAAATAGTGCTTTTGAGTGAAGATAAAAAACTTTTGTTTTCTCACTATACTGAAAACAGTGGTCGTCCACTTGATGTTGTTAGCCAAAAATTAAGAGAACTTTACGACCTTCTTGGCGATAAAATAAAAATCGTATCTTCCGCGGTAACAGGCTACGGAGAAGAACTTTTGAAGTCTGGACTCAAAATAGATTTCGGAATTGTAGAAACCGTAGCGCACTTTACCTCAGCACTCTCATTCTGCCCAGATGTTGATTTTATAATTGATATCGGTGGACAAGATATCAAATGCTTTAAAATCAAGAATAAAGCCATTGATAACATAATGCTTAACGAGGCATGCTCCTCTGGCTGTGGCTCATTCATTCAAACCTTTGCAAATGCGCTTGGTTACCCAGTAGAGAAATTTGCAAAACTTGGGCTTTTTGCCGCACATCCTGTCGAACTTGGCTCTCGTTGCACAGTATTTATGAATAGCGCCGTAAAACAGGCTCAAAAGGACGGAGCGAGCATTGAAGATATCTCCGCGGGAATTTCTTCTTCCGTCGTAAAAAACGCCATCTACAAGGTTATAAGAGCCAAATCTGCAAGCGAACTTGGTTCTCATGTGGTAGTTCAAGGTGGAACATTCCTAAACGATGCAGTTCTTCGTGCATTTGAAAGAGAACTTGGCATAAATGTTGTAAGACCCTGTATTGCAGGACTTATGGGCGCTTATGGCGCGGCACTTTATGCTATGAAAAAGAGCAAAGGTGCATCTGGAATAATTTCAAAAGAGGAACTCGACGAATTTTCATATAAATCAACAACAATCAACTGTGGCAAATGTACTGCAAAGTGTTCGCTTGATGTTTTGACTTTCTCGGACGGCAGAAAACTCATTTCTGGAAACCGTTGCGAAAGAGGTTTAGGTAAAAAAGACGAAGATATTTTGCCTGATATTTATAAATTTAAGTACGAATACATAACCGAAAAAATTCAAAACAACACACAAGAGCCAAAAGCGATAGTTGGTTTGCCAGTCGTTCTTAACTTTTATGAGCAAATGCCATTTTGGAACACTGTTTTTGACACTCTTGGATTTAAAACTGTAATTTCAGACCAGTCCAACAGAAAAACCTTTGTTACGGGTCAACATACCATTCCGTCAGATACTGTTTGCTACCCTGCAAAAATAGTTCACGGACATATTCTTAATTTGCTTGATAAAGGCGTAGATTTCATATTCTATCCTTGTCAAAGTTATAATGTTGATGAGGGCGATAGCGATAACCACTATAACTGTCCAGTTGTTGCATATTACCCCGAACTTTTAAAGGCAAATATGGAAGTTCTAAATGACGAAAACTTTATTTGTCCTCATATGGATATGAGCAGAAAAGACAACATAGCGAACGCAATAACAAACTCCCTCTTCAAATATGGCGTGACACTCAAAGATGCTAAAAAAGCCGTAAAATTAGGCTTTGAAGCCCTCGAAACATACCATAAAGCAATAAGAGAAAAGGGAAAAGAACTGATTTCTTTCGCAAGAGAGAAGAACTTGCCAATAATAGTTCTCTCGGGTCGTCCTTATCACATAGACCCCGAGATAAACCACGGAGTACAAAAACTCATATCATCACTTGGAGCGGTGTCTATTTCAGAAGATGCAATAAGTTACCTTGTAAAAACTCCAAAACTCGGAGTTCTTAATCAATGGACATATCATTCAAGATTGTATAGAGCCGCTTCGTATGTATCAACCCAAAACGATATGCACCTTGTTCAACTTGTTTCTTTTGGTTGTGGAATAGATGCAGTAACCACTGACGAAGTTCGCGCAATACTTGAAAGAAATGGAAAAATCTACACTCAATTAAAAATAGACGAAATAAGTAATCTCGGAGCAATTAAAATTCGTCTCCGTAGCTTGCTTGCAGCAATAGACTAAATATGAAAGGAGAAAATATGGAAAATTTCCCACAATTTACAAAGGAAATGAAAAAAACGCACAAAATACTTGTGCCAGATATGCTTCCCATTCATTTTAGCCTCATTACTGCTGTTTTCAAAAGATATGGTTATGAGGTAGAACATTTACAAAACTCATCAAGAAATGTAATTGATGAAGGCTTGAAAAGTGTACATAATGATACTTGCTACCCAGCGCTTCTTGTTATAGGACAATTTCTTGATGCTCTTAAAAGTGGCAAATATGACCTTGATAAAACTGCCCTTATGATAACTCAAACAGGTGGGGGGTGTAGAGCGTCAAATTATATACATCTTTTAAGAAAAGCGCTTCAAGCAGATTACCCTCAAATTCCTGTAATTTCTCTCAACTTTACAAACACAGAAAAAAGCGCAGGATTTAAAGTTACATTTTCAATGCTTTTGTCACTTCTTAACGCTGTTTATTATGGCGACCTTATGATGTCACTTTATAACCAATGTAAACCATACGAAAAAATAGCGGGGCAAAGCGACGAGGTCCTTGCAAAATGCCAAGAAATCTTGCGTGCTAAGGCACTTAAAAGAGGCTTTAAAAACAAGAAGAAAAATTATAAACTCATTCTTGAAGAGTTTTCAAAAATCGAAAAAACAGATAGAAATAAACCAAGAGTTGGTATCGTAGGGGAGATTTATGTAAAATATTCGCCTCTTGCGAATAATAACCTTGAAAAGTTTTTGCTCAAAGAAGGGTGCGAGCCTGTTGTGCCTGGACTTATTGATTTTGTGCTTTACTGTATTGTCAATAATGTAAATGATGGTAAGATTTATGGTTACTCTACATTGTATACCAAAATTTCCAATTTGCTTTACAAAATAGTGTTAAAAGGCGCACGAAAACTCAATAAGAAAATCGAAGAATATGGATTTGCGCCTGCGCACGATTTTGAGGAACTTCGTGAGGAAGCGGACAAACTTATTCACCAAGCGGTGAAAATGGGAGAGGGCTGGCTTATAACAGCCGAAATGGGTTGCCTTGCTAAAACAGGAACAGAAAATATAGTATGTACTCAACCATTCGGTTGCTTGCCTAACCATATAGTTGCAAAGGGAATGAGCAGAAGGGTAAAAGAAGAATACCCACAAGCAAACATAGTCGCTATCGATTATGACCCAAGCGCAACAAGCGTAAACCAAGAAAATCGCTTAAAACTTATGATAGCGAATATTGATAATAAGCAAACCATATAAAACAAAAAAGAAGGTGAAATTCACCTTCTTTTTTAGTCGTTTATAAATTAAAGTGGGTAAGAGTTAAGAACTTCGCAAACATCGTCAAGAATGCTTACACAACGAGCGAGAAGTTCGAAACATTCTTCACCAATAGTATCTCCACCTATAACAGCGTCAATTTGAGCAGTAAGTTCAAGGTCGCTGTCAATGTAAACTTTGAGCCATCTGTACTTGTAGTTCATATTGTTACAGAATTTGTAAGCGTTTGTAAGTTGTGATTTTTCAAATTGTTTAACGGAGTAAACCTTTACGCAAACACTGTGTCCGTCATCGTCGAAAATAAATAAAACATTTAAATCTTTAAAGTGATTTCCGTCGTAAGGTAAACTAACAACAGCATCGTCGTCGTAAACATTGTAACGAATGTTGTGCTGTTCAAGAGACTCCAAAAACTTACCAAGTGATTCAAAAGCGGCGCTATTAGACATAATAAAATCTCCTAAAATGTATTTGATGAATTAATTATAACATCAAAATAGATGAAAGTCAAGGAAAAGGTTTTGGTAGTTGTTGACATCATAATTTGTCTGTGATATAATTAAAATGTGAATTAGGGGTAGAAACCCATAACAAAAAACGAAAAATTCATAAAATGCAAATCAATACAAGGGGGCGACACCCATCGAAAAAAACATTATTGTTGTTGACGAGCAAGGAAATGAATATGAGGCTACCTATTTGAAAAGGGCAAAAGGTCTTGTTAAAAGTGGCAGGGCACGCTTCATAAATGAAAATACAATATGCCTTGCGTGTCCGCCAAAGGAATATTTGGAGGATAATAAAATGGAAAATAAATTAACTGAAAGAGAAATTTTTGAGCAAATAGTTGCATTACAAAAGCAAATTACCGAAAACAATGCAAATTCTTTACACAGATTAGGTGACACAATAGACAGTGTTTACTCAACCGAAGAAGATACAGGAACTGAACAGGTTTCAAAGGTTTGTGATGTGTTTGCAATGCGTGAGCAGAATTTACGAATGATGCTTGAACTTTACATGAAAATGTATGAAGATGCTCGAATAAGTGACGAGGAGAGAAAGGCCGATTTGATAAAAAATGCTTTTTCTGAAATCACTGCAAAAATTAAAAGCTCTGATTTGCCACCCAATAACAAATCTGCTGCACTTAGCGAGGTTAGAGAGACAATAAAAGAATTGCTTATGCTTTTAATAACTGAATAATTAAAAATGGCGAGTGCTGAATTTATTCGGCACTCGTTTTATTATTACAGAGGCACCCTAAACGGGAAGGTTCGCTTTGCGAACTAGTTCTGCCGTGCCTTATGCTTGCAAGCAGACAACGGCTTTCGTCAGAAATGCGCACCCAATTCAAATCAAAGATTTGAAGATAGGTTCGATTCACCATTGAAAATGTAAAAACCACCTGAACCGAAAAATCGGTTTAGGTGGCTTTTGGCACCCGCAACGGGA
>JAZSDJ010000056.1:0-5380 GCA_045531105.1 Eubacteriales bacterium
TAATGCCTAAGACGGGGGAATTTGCCACTTCAAATTTGGTTCGTTCCAATCTCGTCCGGCATATAGGAGAAAATAAATGACAGATCCATACAGAGTGCTTGGTATTTCTCCAAGTGCAACTAATGAGGAAGTAAAAAAAGCATATAAAACTCTTGCTCAAAAATATCACCCTGATAAAAACGAAGGGCCGATGAAAGAATACGCAGAGTCCAGAATGAAGGAAATAAATCAAGCGTATGACGAGATTTTAAGACGCAGAGCGAACGGAGATTTTTCGGGTGGTGCATCTGATGCATCAAACGGAGAATATAATGAAGTTTTGATGACTGCAAGAAGAAAAATTTCCGAGAGCCAATTTTTAGAGGCTGACCTTATGCTCGATGGTATTCCAATCGATAAACGCCCTGCTGAGTGGTATTACCTCAAAGCGTACATTTTTGCAAACAAAGGCGCATACATGGACGCATTAAAACATGCCGATATGGCTTGCAGAATGGCACCTAATAACGGAGAATACAGGGCTTTAAGAAATAGTCTTTATCAAAGAGGAAACAACTACGGAAGACAAACCACCTCACAACCTGGCAACATGGGTTGTGATATGTGCGATATTTGCTCATTTTTGCTTTGCGCTAACTGCTTGTGCAGATAAACCAAAGAGGTGTAAGAATGAAAAAAACTAAACAACTCACCTTTTGCGCACTTATGTCTGCAATAGGCGTTGTATTTTTATTGCTCGGCTCACTTCTTGAAATGCTTGACTTGTGTGCCGTGCTTGCTTCGGCAACCTTGATTTTTGTGGTTTGCGAAGAACTTGGAGGAACAAAAGCGTTTGCCACCTATGCGGTTTGCGCTGTTTTGTCCGTGCTTATTCTGCCCTCAAAACTTGTTGCAATAGAATATATAATTTTTGCAATATACCCGATTTTGCGTGTGTTTTTTGAAAAAAAGCCTCGCGTTGTGTGCATATCATTAAAGGCGCTTTATATGGTTGCGTCAGCAACACTTGCACTTGTGATTTTGAGAATGTTTTTTACAACAGGTGACACAAGGGCTGATTGGCTTGAAATTGCCACTTGGATGCTTGGAATTGTATGTCTTATAGTCAGCGATATATTCTTAAATCGCTTTTCAAGATACTATCACGCCAAGTTGAGAAAAATGTTTAGAATAGACAGATTTTTAAAATGAGAACAAAACGGACTTTTTGTCCGTTTTTTCTTTTTGTTTTTCGTATGCGTGCGAAAATATAAAAATATATACAAAAATTTAATATAGCATAGCGATGTTTTTGTGAGTTCCTACAATATTTCAAGAAAAAAGTTGACAAATTAACGCCTTGTATATTAAAATATACATATATGCGAAAAAATGCGCAAATTTATAAAATTTAAGATAGGAAAATGATATGTTCAAAAGTATGACTGCGTTTGCAAGAGCGCGTGCAACAGTAGGTGGAAAAGATATTACTGCGGAGATAAAATCCGTGAACAACAGATATCTTGATTGTAATGTAAAAATTTCAAGACTGTATAGTTTTTTGGAAGACAAAATCAAGCAATATATTCAAGCGAACGGAATTTCAAGAGGAAAGGTTGAAATTTTTGTAAATGTTGACCTTTTGGAGCAAGAGGGTGTTGAAATAAGCCTTGACACCGCTTATGCTCAATCATATATCAACGCTCTTTACAAATTGAGAGATACATTTGGCTTGCCCGATGATATTTCGACTTGCAGAATTGCATCGAATAAAGATATTTTTAATGTAAAGAAGCCCGAGGATGACATTGAGGGCGATTGGCAAGATATAAAAACGGTTATTGATATTGCCCTTGCACAATTCCTCGAAAGAAGAAAAACGGAAGGCGAAAATCTTCTTCGTAATATTCGCGAAAAACTTGAAAATATTAAAGGCTATGTGAAGAAGATTGCTCAAAATTCGGAAAACGACACGAAAGATTACGCAAAGAAACTTGAAGATAGAATTGTAAAATTTCTCGGGGACAAATCAATTCAGATTGACGAACAAAGAATACTTACCGAGGTTGCAATCTTCGCTGACAAAATTGCAATAGATGAAGAACTTGTAAGGCTTGATAGTCACTTTGACGCATTTGAAGAAATAGTTGCATCAGATGAACCTGCTGGAAGAAAACTTGATTTCTTGCTTCAAGAAATGAACAGAGAAACAAACACAATGGGTTCAAAGGCATCGAATGCAGATACAGCGCATCTTGTTGTAAACATCAAAAACGAACTTGAAAAAATAAGAGAACAGATACAAAACATAGAGTGATATGAAATTTATAAATGTTGGATTTGGAAATGTAATCCTCGATGAGAGGGTGGTTGCCATAATTGCCCCAGAGTCAGCCCCTGCAAAAAGAATGGTTGGCGAGGCAAAGGAGAATGGCAGAATAATAGATTGCACAAGTGGAAGACGAACAAAGAGTGTTATTGTAACAGACTCTGACCATGTTGTTTTGTCTGCCCTTGGTGTTGATGTAATCGCAGAAAGACTTAATGGAATGGTAGGTGATAAGGATGAATAAAGGACTTTTACTTATAATTTCAGGGCCTGCTGGAAGTGGCAAGGGAACAGTTGTTAACGAACTTGTAAATTCACATAATAATATTGCCCTCTCCGTGTCGGCAACGACAAGACAGCCACGACCTGGTGAAAAAGATGGCGTACATTATCATTTTATAACAAAACAAGAATTTGAAAATCGCATCTCAAAAGGGGAAATACTTGAATATACAACCTATTGCGATAATTACTATGGAACGCCTTTGAAAGAAGTGAACGAAGCACTTTCGGAAGGCAAAGACATAATTCTTGAAATAGAAGTTGACGGCGCTATGCAAGTGAAGAAAAAACTTCCAGAGGCAATAACCATTATGCTCACACCGCCAGACAAAGAAACACTTGAAGCGCGACTTCGTGCAAGGGGAACTGAAACCGATGAGGTTATTGCTTGGAGACTTGCAAGGGCAAAGGAAGAAATTGCTCTTATTCCCGACTACGACTATTCGGTTGTAAATGAAGACGGAAAAATCAAGGAATGTGCAGACTTGATATATAATATTTTGTTGGCGGAACACGCTAAAACAAAGCACACAAAAAAGATTATTAAAAAATTTATATAAAAGCGAAGGAGAAAAACAATGCTTTATCCATCAATTCAAGAACTTTTGAAACTTTCAGCAGACGAAAACGGAGAAGAAAGACTTAATAAATACACTCTCGTTATGGCAACTGCAAAAACCGCTCGTATTATCACGAACGAAAATCGCATTAAGAAAGATGCAGAAAAGAACAACAACGAAAGAAGTTATAGTAGCAAAAAAGATGTTGTAAAAGAAGAAAAAGCAGTAAGAAGCGCTGTAAGAGAACTTAAAAACGGTCAATACCAAGTATTCTTTGAAGGTGACGAGGGCTATGAAGATGCAATAGTTGATGTTCGCGCTCTCGATAACGCACTTGAAGAAGAACTTCAAAAAATCGAACAACTCGAAAAACTTGAAAAGAAGAAAGCACTTGAAAAAGATAAATACACAAGTTTCGACGATGAAGATGATGACGAGGACCTCGCATCATTGATGGGCGCTGTTGAAGTGTTCACAGACGAGTCGGGATTTGATTCAAGAGACGAAGATCCAAACGTATAATATTTAAGAGATTAGAAAGGGTGGTGTGTTATGGCAAAATATGTAAAAGTGCATATATTAGATGTGCCATATCATGCCGACATAGAGTATTCCTATAAACTCTTGCCACAACTTGAAAACGATGTGAAAATAGGCTCGCTCGTTATCGTGCCATTTGGCGTTTCTAATAAGCAAAAAACTGCGCTTGTGACCTCTTTTGACGATGAATGTCAAGGTGAGGTTAAATCCGTCATATCGGTTATGAATGAGTATTTGTCGCTTGATAGCGATATGCTCGCTCTTTGCGAGTTTATGAAATCACAAACACTCTGTACAATAGGCGAGGCGACTCGTTGTATTGTACCTTCTGTTATAGCAACAAAGGTAAATGAATTTTTATTTGTCACCGATAAAGTGGCAGACAGAATTTTGCCAGAGCATATTCCAACCTATGAATTTATAAAGCAAAACAAAGGCACTTTGCTTGCTAAAATCAAAGAAAAATCGGAGTTGCTTTCAACTTCTGTTGATTGGCTTTTAAGGAATAAATATATAACTAAAAAGACGGAAATTGAGCAAAAAGATAACGGAAAATATGAAAATATCGTATCTCTTGCAATTCCCAAGGAAGAAGCGCTCGCTCTTGTAAGTGATGAAGCACCAAAAAAACTCCGTTCAAAAAAGCACGAGGAGATTTTAAGACTTCTTTGTGAGTTTGAAACACTAACTGATAAAGATATTTACGAGAAAACAAATACCACTCGGACTCAACTTGTTGCGCTTTTGGAAAAGGGTTATGTCGCTATAAAAAAAGAGCGCGTTATGCGTGACCCTTATTCGGTTGCAAAGAAAGAAAAAGGCGAAGATGTTGTTCTAAACGACGAGCAATCACAGGCTCTTGAAGAACTCAAATCGCTTTACCAAGCAGGCGAGGCGCGTGGTGCGTTGCTTTACGGAATTACAGGTAGTGGAAAAACGAGCGTTATCAAGAAAATGATTGACGAGGTTGTGTCAAGTGGGAGAAGCGTTATTGTTCTTGTTCCTGAAATTTCTTTGACTCCTCAAACAGTATCTGTCTTTTGCGGTTATTATGGCGAAAGAGTTGCGGTAATTCACTCGAATCTCTCAGCAGGAGAGCGATTTGACGCTTACAGAAAAATAAAAGACTCAGAGATTGATGTTGTAATCGGCACTCGTTCCGCGATTTTTGCACCTCTTAAAAACCTTGGAATGATAGTTATTGACGAGGAGCAAGAGCATACTTATAAATCCGAAACAAGCCCTAAATACTTAGCGCACGATATTGCAAGATTTCGTTGCGCAAAATCTGGCGCACTTATGTTGCTCGCTTCCGCAACGCCTTCTCTTAATTCTTACTACAAGGCAAAGAGTGGCGCATATTCGTTAATTAAACTTTCAAAACGATACGGGAAGGCAACATTGCCCGATGTAATTATTACAGATATGAAGCGCGAGAGGGGAAATGGAAATATGTCCGTTTTCAGCCACAAACTCGCGACAATGACAGCGAACGCACTTGATAATGATAAGCAAGCGATACTATTCCTTAATCGTCGTGGCTATCATAGCGCACTTTCTTGCGCTGATTGTGGTAAAGTGCTTGAATGTCCTCATTGTTCGGTTGCGCTCACATATCATTCTTACAAAAAAATAAGCGAAGAAATAGATGCCGAAAACGCATATAATGTTATGAGCAAAAGTGGAATTT
>JAZSDJ010000026.1:0-7012 GCA_045531105.1 Eubacteriales bacterium
TAAAGGCTACATTTTTCGTCAGTTGTCATATTCATAATAGATGTTTCATTTATTGCTACATCTATCACAAGTCTTGCCTTCTCTTTTGACAAAAGATATTTTTGAGTTAAAGCCTCAAAAGTTTCATTGATTGAATGAGAAGAAAGCAGTTCAGAACAAACCTTTGATGGTCTTATTCCTGTCAAAATTCCCCATTCGATATCTTTGCCTGTTATTTCTTTGCACAACGCATAAACGACTTGTCCTATGGCAGTTTTCATGGCTCTTTGTTCAGTTTCATCAAAAGATTTTTTATAATCGAAACCTTTTTCAACAGATTTTGAGCAAGTTTTAAAAACTGCTGTGCCACATATTTTTTCAGTTGTACTACTGGCATTTATAAAAAGTTCTAATCCGTCATCGCTTTCTTTTTCGTCCAATGGGAATTTAATTCCGTGAAAAAAAGCCATACACAAAGATTGTACATAAGTTTTATTAATACCTTCGCTTAATGTGATTTTCATTTTAGCACTTCACTGTCCATAACTATCGTTACAGGCCCATCATTTAATATTTCTATTTTCATATCTTCGCCAAAAACACCTTTTTCGGTTGGCAAATATTCGGCAATGCAATTACAAAAACAATCATATAAACGATTTGCTTCCTCTGGTTTCGCCCCGTTCATATAATCAGGACGATTGCCCTTTTTATAATTTGCAAGTAATGTGAAATTTGATACAATAAGTGCACTACCACCAATATCAATAACACTGAGGTTCATTTTACCATTTGCATCAGAAAAAATACGAAGGTTTGCGATTTTTTTCGCAAGCAATTCTGCATCTCTTTCTTCATCTCCCTGTTTTACGCCAAGAAGAATTAATAAGCCATCTTCTATTTTACTATAAATCTTATCTTCAATAGTAACACTTGCTCTGTTTACTCTTTGAATTACTGCTATCATTTTGATGACGCTCCTATAACTCTGGTTACTCTAATGACATCTTTTATATTTCTAAGTCTGGTAATAATTGCGTTAAAATGTCCTATATCTCTGCAAGAAATAACCATATTCATAATTGTTGAATCCTCTATATTCTTAGTGCTTATAGAAACGATATCTACTTTCATTTCTGCCAAAGCGCCAGAAATTTCTGCAAGCAAAGAAATGCGATTATTAACCAAAATTTGTATTGACGAATCATATGATGATTTAAACGTTCCACCGCTTGGTGCATCCCATTCCGCCTTCACAAATCTATTTACATTTTCTTCGTTTGCATATGCATTGCTTATATTAGGGCAATCGGCCTTGTGAATAGATATACCATAACCTCTTGTAATATAACCAATGATTTTTTCTCCTGGTAAAGGATTGCAACATTTTGCAAATTTAACAGCGCAACCCTCTTCTCCATCAACAATAACTCCACCATTGGATTTGTGTCGTTTGACATTTTGAACAGTAGGTTCGATAGTAATTATATCTTTTTCAACTGATTTATGATTTCTTTCATACTCATCTCTAATTTTCAATTCGATTTTGGCAAGAGTAATTCCACCATAGCCAAGAGCGTTGAAAAGGTCATCAGCCTCATTCATTCCAAAGCGTTTTCCAACAGTTGCAACAATTTCGAGTTTTTCATCTTCACTGCAAATAAGTCTATGACGAGCAAAAAGTTTATCAATCTCGCCTTTACCAACAGCAATATTCTCGGTACGCTTTTCTTTTTTAAACCATTGTCTAATCTTATTTCGTGCTTCACTGGTTTTTACTACGCTTAACCAATCACGGCTCGGTCCTTTTGATGCATTTGAGGTGATTACCTCGACAATATCTCCGTTTTGAGGCATCGAATCAATAGGTGCTATTCTACCATTAATTTTAGCACCCACCATTTTATTTCCAACACCAGTATGAATTGAATATGCAAAATCGATAAGCGTTGCTCCTTGTGGCAACGCCACAACATCGCCTTTGGGAGTAAATACAAAGGTTTCATCGTGAAAGATATCGATTTTAAATGCATGCATAAAATCTTCACTATCAACGGCTTCTGTTTCTGTGTCAATAAGTTTTGAAATCCACGAAAGTTTATTGTCTATATCAGCGGTGGCTTTATCTCCACTTTTATATTTCCAGTGAGCGGCGATACCATATTCAGCGATATGATGCATTTCTTTCGTTCTTATCTGAACCTCAAAAGGAATACCATCTTTACCGATTACAGTTGTATGCAACGATTGATACATATTAGGTTTTGGAGTTGAAATATAATCTTTAAATCTTCCAGGGACAGATTTATACATTTCATGTATTAAACCAAGAACAGTATAACAATCAAGTTCCGTATCAACAATTATACGAAGGGCGTAAAAGTCATAAATTTCATCAAAACTCTTATTTTGATTATACATTTTACGGTATACGCTATAAACCGTCTTTACACGACCTTCAAGAAGGAAATCTATATTTGTTTGTTCGAGTTTTTCACTTACAAAAGATTTTAATTTTTCGATAAAATTAACATTTCTACCATATTTTTCTTCAATATGGTCTTTTATTTCTTTGTAACCTATCGGGTCAAGATATTGAAGAGCATAATTTTCAAGTTCTTGCTTTACCCTTTGCATACCCAAGCGGTGAGCGAGAGGTGCATATACATGCATAGTTTCAAGCGCAGTAGACCTACGCTTCTCGTCTTTTTTTACATAAAGAGTTCGCATATTATGCATTCTGTCACAAAGTTTAATAAATATTACACGAATGTCTTTGGACATTGCCAAAAGCATTTTTCTAATGTTTTCAATATGAGTTTCTTCTTTATCGGAAACATTAATGGATTTAATCTTTGTAACACCATCAACCAACAATGCAACATCTTCACCGAAAAGTTCTTTGATTTTTCCAATGTCGGTTTTATCTGGATTGTCTTCAACTGTATCATGCAAAAAAGCCGCGCATATAGAATCTGTGTCAAGTCCAAGACTTGCTACTATTTCCGCTACCGCTATTGGGTGAGAAATATATGGTTCTCCACTTTGGCGCAACTGACCCTCGTGCATTTCTTCTGCGTATAAAAATGCCCGTTGAATCTTATCAAAATCATATTTTTTACCATTTCCTGCCAAAATATCAAGAAGTTTTTCTATTGGCACAAGTTTATGATTTTCCATCTAAGTTGCTCCTTTAATTCGCGTTATAAAGTGTCTTTATCTTTCTCAAAATATTAGATTTGTCAAGATTTGATTTGTTTTTTGAAAAATTTATTTTAAAAATAAAACTGTATTCATCAATTTCGTCAATGGAAATTATGTTTAGTTCTCTGAAAACTTTTATAATAAGTTTTAATTTTATGTAATTAGCGGTTACTCCTGAATATTTACGATTTAATGCTTGCAAAAGTTTCAAATAGGAATATTTTTCCTTTCCTTCTCTTGCTTCTTTACAAAGAAAACTATATACAAGCGCAAAATCCGCCCTGTCTGGTACTATTTGATCAGAACATAGAATACTTTTTCCCTCTTTTACGGCGATGAATTCTCTTTCCGCTTCTTCTTGCTCATTAGATAAGCGCTCGCTTAAATGAATGTCCTTAATATTGAATTGAACATTTTTAACATTCATAAATTCATTTATTTCAAGGTTAAAAGCAACATCAACCTCGTCATAAATCTCGTATTGAAACTCTTGTGGACTTACGCAGAAAAGCATCGCTGTAAATGTAATACCATTTTTAGATAGCATAAGTTTCAAATGTCTGTTCATTCCTATTGGAATTATATCTTCTATGACCATATCTTTTATGGCAAAAACTGGTATGGGATTTGATACACCATAAGGTTCAAGCAAAGAAAGTTCATCAGCAACTTTTAAATTTGCTTGTTCAGGTTCAAGTATATAATCTATTTCTAAATGATTTTCAGGAGCATTCTCTTGAAAACATTTTTTTGCGTATTCATTCATCTTTTTACGCAAATCATCAATGTTTTTTCTTTTAACAGTAAGACCTGCGGCAAGTTCGTGTCCACCAAACTTTTCGAGCAATTCAGAGCAGTACGAAAGCGCGTCAACAAGATTCATTCCACGAATGCTTCTTCCAGAACCCTTTCCTATATCTTCTCCGTCACCTGTATTTTCCTCGCCTTCAAAAGAAATCAAAATTGCAGGCAAGGAATATTTTTCAGAAATTCTTGATGCCACAATTCCTATAATTCCGTGATGCCATTTATCATTATCGAGAATAATCACACTGTTTTTTTCGTAGCCGTTTTCCTCAATATATGAATATGCTTCTTCGGCAATTTTATTTTCTTCAAGTTGTCTATCTTTATTAATATCGCAAAGTTTCAATGCTTGCTCATCTGCAAATTTTACATCTTTTGAAAGAAATAGTTCAACTGCAATTGATGCATCACTTATTCTTCCGGCAGCATTTATTCTTGGAGCAATGGTAAAACCAACAAAACTCGAAGAAATTTTCTTTTTAGACTTGGATTTAGCCCTTGTTTCGTTAGATCTGCAAAGTTCAATCAAAGAACGAAGTCCAACATTTTGAGTCCGCTCTATTAAATTCAAGCCAAGTGATACAATAAGGCGATTTTCATCCTTTACTGGCATTACATCAGCAATAGTTCCTATCGCTGTTAAATCAGCATATTGATTTGCTATTCTTCTAACACAATCAATCATTTCCTCCTTTGAATAAAGGAATTCTATTGCACAAAGAAGTTTAAAAACAACGCCTACTCCTGCAAGATGCGAAAAAGGATATGTCGAGTCCTGCCTTTTAGGATTTATTATCGCTATTGCGTTGGGCAAGGATTCTCTACATTCGTGGTGATCGGTAATTACCACATCAATCCCAAGTTTATTTGCCAAATCAACCTCGGCATCCGCAGTAACACCCGTGTCAACGGTAACTATAAGTTTTGTTCCATTCGCATGAAGTTTTTTTACTGCATTTTCTGAAACTCCATATCCTTCACCCTTACGACTTGGAATATAATATTCCACATCTGCTCCAAGTTTTTCAAGATACATATACAAAATGCAAACAGATGTTACTCCATCAACATCATAGTCTCCATATATAGAAATCTTCTCTTTCTTATCAATGGCTTCTAAAATACGCTTTGCGCCTATTTCCATATCATTAAGCAAAAATGGGTCATGCATAACTTCCGTATTTTTCGATATAAAGTTATAGGCATCTTTTGCGGAAGTGTATCCACGATTTAAAATAAGCGTTGATAAAACTTCGCTAATATTAAGAGAAGTTGCAATTTCTTCAACAAGCCTTTTTTCCATGGTGCTTGATTTTATATTCCATGTTTTTTTCTCTTTACTTATCATTTTTTCCTACTATCTATTTAAAATCGCCAATGCAACATTAATTCCATCTATTGCGGCACTCATAATTCCACCAGCATACCCAGCGCCTTCACCGCAAGGATAAATGTTATCGTAAGCAAAAGCCAAAAATTTTTCATTTCTTAATATACGAAGTGGCGCAGATGTGCGTGTTTCCACTCCTGTAAGAGGTACGTCTTTGGCATCAAATCCTTTTATTTTCTTTCCAAATTCTGAAAAACCTATTTTCAAATAATCACATACAAACTTTGGCAATATCTTATTCATATCACACATACTAACCGCACCATTCATATATGAAGGCGATATTCTATTTGGTTCAGTTATTGATTTTTCTGCATAAAAATCACCTAATGTTTGCACGGGTGCATTATAATTTGAGCCAGCGGACATAAACGCTTGTTTTTCCAAAGCCCTTTGAAATTCGATTGCCTTTCTTACATCACAACCATAATCTTCTTTATTAACTTGAACAACAATAGCGGAATTAGCATTTTTACTATTTCTTGCATATTTGCTCATTCCGTTTACTACAACAGAATTTTCTTCGCTTGAAGCACAAACTACTTCTCCACCAGGACACATACAAAAAGAATATACGCCTCTGTCATTTTTTCTAAAAGAAACATTATAATCAGCAGTTCCAAGACGTGAATCGTTTGCATACTTTCCATACATGGCTTCATTAATATCACTTTGCAAATGCTCGACTCTGACACCGACTGAAAAGGGTTTTGGTTCAAGAGCAAAGCCTTTCTCCATAAGATATGCATAAGTATCTCTTGCACTATGTCCTAATGCCAAAACCATAGAAGAAAATTCAATTTCTCCTTTTGTAGTTTGAGCCTTGTTGCCACTAAATGAAAGAAATTTTGTATTATACATAATTTTTCCACCAAGATTTCTAATTTCAGTGTCAATGCTTTTTACAACTCCTCGGAGCAAATCTGTTCCAATATGAGGCTTTGCTTTAAATTTAATATCTTCTGGTGCCCCATGTTCACATAATGTCGAAAGAACAAACGCACACCTATGGTCATTAATCCTTGTAGTTAATTTTCCATCTGAAAATGTTCCTGCTCCACCCGCGCCAAATTGTATATTTGTTTCAACATCAAGTTTTTTAGACTTATAAAACGCATCCACCGCTTCAACTCTTGTATCAACATCTGCTCCACGCTCAATAATAATCGGTTTCAGCCCTGCCCTTGCCAATATCAATGCACAAAACATTCCCGCAGGACCAAATCCTACAACAAGAGGTGGTGCAGACGGCATATTACCATTCAAAGAAATATCCAAATTTTCATCAGGCAAAATTTTAATAAAATTCTTCTTTAAAAATTCTTGTGAAAGACTGTTTTTCTTGATTTCAACATCAGCACAAACACTTGACACGAATTTGATATCAGTTTTATCTCTTGCATCTATTGAACGTTTATGAATGTACATATCTCTATTAACAAGTGAAAAGGCACGCGTTTTATGTATGCGCGCCCTTGCAATATCGAATATGTCTTCATCAGTAGAGTCAATAGAAGTTTTTATTTGCTCTACTAATATTTTCATTTTCTTCTCACAGTTACAAAAATTTCATCATTTGGATTAATTTGAAGTTCAGCCACAAAGTCTTGACTCTTATCCTCAGAAAGATAT
>JAZSDJ010000072.1:0-2347 GCA_045531105.1 Eubacteriales bacterium
GGTTAGTAGCCGAATGTCCTCTCTTTTTCTGTTGGTGAAGTTTTAGATGTCGCGAAAGTGAAGTTGCTATCGAAGATAACTTCACTTGTCCAAAGGGCAAACTTAGTTTTATCGTGTTCTCCGTTAAGGATAACACGCTAAGCGGACTGCTTTTGTTAGATTTTTTCTGTTTTTTCAACTTTCGCTTTTGGCGAAACTTTGAGTTTTTTGCTATACTTAACAAGGTCAATTTGACAACCATCGCCAATTACAACATCATTTCCGCTCACAAGTGGACAAGTGAGATTTGTAACATTGACCTCATCACCCTCAACTGACGAATTAACGACACAGTTCTTTACAAAAAGAGAGAAGGGAGGAACTTTTTTAAGACCTTTGCGTTTAACAGAAATGGCGATTTCCTTGCCCTTGATGCCCTCAATGATTGTTTTGCCATTTGAGTAAATTTCTACATTTCTTCCTTCAAGTAGACCTGTTTTTGCACAACCTGCAATATAAATATAGTCTGATTCAGCGCCCTCGGGTAATTCAGCCTTGCCAAAAAGAGTAACGGCCCTGCTTTTTACCTTTTTAGTTGCGATAAATTTTCCAAAGCAACCAGTTGTACCTCTTGCAACAGATATCTCACCATCACAATAAAATGTACCCTTTGAATAAATGTTTTTTGCAGATATGTTGCCAAGACAGCGAGTATTGCCATTTACATTAAATTCGTCCAAACATTCAATATGCTCAACTTCAAGAGAACCTTTTGCAAGAAAAGATTCACATTTTGTAAGCCCCGAATATTTATTTTTACCCTTAACAGAAATTTTGGGGTAATCAGGCGAAGGCTCACGATTTACCTCATCCATAATAGCCTGTGTATCTATTTTTATATCATCATAATTTCTCATTTTTTGCCCCTCACTTTCGTGCTTTCCTCTATTTTATCATAAAATAAAGAAGAGTGCAAGAGTTTTGTTGAAATGTGATTTATCATTACACAGCCTGTGCTTTATTCATACAAGCAAATCACACGACCTTCGACTTATCGCTACGCGCCTCCACCGTCGCATAGTTGAAATGCGCACACCACAAGTGTTGCTTCATTTCTTCTTGCTTTGAGGGGTATCGCGTCGGAAAAACGACTCCCCGAGGCGTTTTTACTTGCTCACAGATTATGAGCCCGTAATTTTGCCAAAGCAAAAGCGCACTCATAACCAAGAAGGTCGTACAAATCCATCCTCACAACCAAGAAGAGAATAACAAAAAGGACACCAAATCGGTGTCCTTTTTGTTATTCTGTGAAAGGGCTATAAAAAAGATATTTTCGAGTGAGTGCTTACGGGATTTGAACCTTACAGCATTTTAGAATGTGAGAAAATAAATTGGTATTGTAAATTAAAGAAAACACTCATACAAGTAATTCCGAAAGATCAATCTCAGCCTCTTTTTTCTTCTTTCCTAACACCTCACTCAATGTAGCTAAACCGTTTATTATTTGTCCAATCCAAGTTTTCTTTATTAAGTTGTAAACATATTCATTTTCTTTATATTCTGCACCGTTGATATCGTTTCCGATTTCATAATCAAAGTTTTCTTGGAGATATAGAAGCAATTCAGTTGCCGCTCCATCCAACTCAACACTTTTGACTTTCAGTTTGTCAGCAACATATCTCCAAACGAACTTGCGTACAAATTCTACAATATCACTACTAGTTTCTATTCTCATTATCAAACGAATTGTTTCATCTTCGGGTGGACAATCAAACGAAAAAAGTAAGTTTAATCTTTCGAAATAAAAATCGTATTTATCAATATTACAACTAGATTCGAGTGATTGTAGTATTGGTAACAATATGTTTTGTTCTACGCGTTCTTCGCACATGTCATACAACATATTAAATGTATTATCGTGCGTTGCTCTGTAAATATCTTTTTGAATTAATTGAATTCCCATAAGATTCATATTGTTATCAGGAAGTTCTTTTAAAAAGAGCGCTGTAAAATACTCTTGGAAGGAACGATGCGTGAATTTGTAATTAAGCCCATCCCTATATAAAACACATACCGAATTGATCAAATCATATACAAAACAAAGCGGATCAAAAGTGAGGTTATGAACTTTTACTTTCTTCAAGATAGAACAAAGTTCGTTATAAGAAAACTCTACTTTTCCTTGATAATAGGTCATAAAGCAAAAGCAAGAAAAAACTTTAATAAATGCATCTAAAGAAAGTTTTGATTTTAGTTCTCGCTTGTATCCTCCTTTTGTAGCATCATGCTTAGAATACAATGTTTCAAACGCATTAGCATAAAACAAATGTAATTTATCTGGTATTTCTGCATAGTTATCATAAGTCAA
>JAZSDJ010000016.1:0-5984 GCA_045531105.1 Eubacteriales bacterium
CCCCTTGCCGAAGCAAGAGGATTTTGTTTGCTTTTCTAAAATTGGATTTCAGCGAAGTACTTAATTGTACGAACCATTTGGCTTGTGTATGAGTTTTCGTTGTCATACCATGATACAACTTGTACTTGATATGTGTCGTCATCAATCTTAGCAACCATTGTTTGTGTTGCATCGAAGAGTGAACCATAACGCATACCGATAACGTCAGAAGAAACGATTTCGTCTGTGTTGTAGCCGAATGATGCAGATGCTTGTGCTTTCATAGCAGCGTTGATAGCATCTTTTGTTACATCCTTACCTTTAACTACTGCAACGAGGATTGTTGTAGAACCTGTGCAAGTTGGAACTCTTTGTGCAGAACCGATAAGTTTGCCGTTGAGTTCTGGAATTACAAGACCGATTGCCTTTGCAGCACCAGTTGAGTTAGGAACGATGTTTTGAGCGCCCGCTCTTGCACGACGGAGGTCTCCTTTTCTGTGTGGACCGTCAAGAATCATTTGGTCGCCTGTGTAAGCATGAACTGTTGTCATGATACCGCTTTGAATTGGGAATGCATCGTTAAGAGCCTTAGCCATAGGAGCGAGGCAGTTTGTTGTGCATGATGCGGCGGAGATGATTTGGTCATCTTTTGTAAGTGTATTTTCGTTAACGCTGAATACGATTGTTTTGAGGTCGTTTCCAGCAGGAGCGGAAATAACTACTTTCTTTGCACCAGCATTGATGTGTGCCATTGATTTATCTTTTGAGCAGTAGAAACCTGTACATTCAAGTACAACATCTACTCCAAGTTCGCCCCATGGGCAGTTTGCTGCGTCTTTTTCAGCATAAATTTTGATTGTCTTTCCGTCTACTGTGATGCTGTTCGCTTCTTCATCATATGATACGGTATCAGCAAGAGCGTATTTGCCTTGTGCTGTGTCGTATTTGAGAAGGTGTGCAAGCATTTTTGCGCTTGTAAGATCGTTGATTGCTACTACTTCGTAGCCCTCTGCTCCGAACATCTGTCTGAATGCAAGACGTCCGATACGGCCAAAGCCGTTAATTGCAACTTTAACTGACATTTTAAAGTCCTCCAAAATATTTTGTTTTTGTGTATGGAACATTTCCATTCCCTACCAAGTATATATTTTATACTATTTTGTCAAAATATTCAAGACTTTTTTAAAAAATATGCAATTTTTTCCCTCTTGCATAAAAACTTGTCCTTTTTATGCGCGTTTAGTAACAAATATTACAAAAATCATTTGACATTATATATTTTAGTGTGTTATACTGTATTGTGTGATTAACTCGATATAACGGCGAAGGGGGACTTGATTTTGGAAATTTTCGAAACACTTATCGGTAATGACGAAATAAAAAAGACCCTCGGTGTTGCCATTGCAAATTCGAGGTTTTCTCACGCTTATATAATTGAAGGCGCTTCTGGCACTGGCAAAAAAACTATTGCGAAACTTGCTTCTGCATCTATTTTTTGCAAAAGCAATATTTCTTTACCTTGTGGAAAATGCCCCTCTTGCAAAAGAGTTTTTGAAGGTATTCACACAGATGTGCGTTTTTACGAAATCACAAAAGTTGACCAAGTTCGCGAAATAAAGCAAGGATTATACGACAGTCCAAACGAAAGCGACTATAAAATCTACATCATCGACCAAGCGCAAAAAATGAATGTCAAGGCGCAAAATGCACTTTTGATTTCGCTTGAAGAACCGCCTAAAAATGTTGTCTTCTTTTTGCTGACGACAGATGCGGGCGCACTCCTTGAAACAATTCGTTCCCGCGCTCAAATTTTACGAACCGAGCCTCTTGATGGTGAAATTCTTTTCAATCGTTTGAAAGATATTGCCCCTCTTGGAATGACGGACGAACGCATTGAAGAAATAGTTATGGCTTCGGCAGGGTCGCTTGGTTATGCTCTTGACCTTATGGACTCAGGCAAAGCGGAAGAAATTTTGAAGTCAAGAGAAGAAGCGCTTGAATTTACATTATCAGTTATCAAAAATGATGCTGATGCGATTAGTCTTTTTATGTCTTATTCTTCTCGAACAAGAGACGATTTAAAGGAACTTTTATCTCTTTGCATTTCAGTAATTGGGGACCTTATTCTTTTGAAAAAGGACAAAAACGCTCCTCTTAAATTTTTCACATCAAGGCAAGATGCAATATCAATAGCGCAAAAATACAATTTGCCAAAACTTATTGCTTGCTATGATGCGATAAACACTGCTATTGCAGATTTGAATATGAACTCTCATACAATGGCTACATTGTTAACTATTTTATCAAATTCTAAAAAGAAAGGTAATTAAAATGCCAAACGAGAATATTATAAATAATGCCAGCGAAAATGAACAAATCGAAGTAATTGGCATTTGCTTCAAGGACGGTGGCAAAACATACTATTTTGCTCCTAATGGCAATGTTGCTAAATCAACTGATTTTGCGATTGTCGAAACTGCTCGTGGCGTTGAATTTGGTAGAGTTTGCGCGCCGAATAAGTTTGTGTCTTCAAAAGACGTTGTTCCACCACTCAAACCTGTTATTCGCATTGCAACTCCTGCCGACTTGAAAACTCACGAAAACATCAAGAAAAAAGAAGCGGAGGCAATGAAAATTTGTCAACAAAAGGTTGCTTCTCACGAACTTGAAATGAAACTTATCGAAGCGGAATACACTTTCGATATGTCAAAACTTACATTCTACTTTACAGCGGACGGAAGAATTGACTTTCGTGAACTTGTAAAGGACCTTGCTTCTACATTTAAGACAAGAATTGAACTTCGCCAAATCGGTATAAGAGATGAGACAAAATTCATGGGTGGTCTTGGCGTTTGTGGTCGTCAATTCTGTTGCTCTTCTTTCTTGCCAGATTTTGTTCAAGTTTCAATAAAAATGGCAAAAGAGCAAAATCTTTCTCTTAATTCGGCAAAAATTTCTGGCGCTTGTGGAAGGCTTATGTGTTGTCTTAGATACGAGCATGAGGCTTATCAAGAAGAAATAAAATTAACTCCTCCTGTTGATTCAACTGTTAAAACAGTTGACGGGGTTGGAACTGTTGTCGAAATTAGTCCAATAAAGGGAACTATAAAGGTTTCTATTAACGAAAATGTCAAAACTTACCACAGAGATGATGTTACTGTTCTTAGCGGACCTAAATCGAAAAAAGTCGAAAAAGAAGACATTGAAGACGATGATGACAAATAATTTCGAAAATTATATTGACAAATGAAATTTTTGTGCTACAATTAAATTACAAATCTTACGGAGGTATTTGAAAATGGCTTACAAAATTACAGATGCTTGCATCGCTTGTGGCAACTGCGCTGCTAACTGTCCTTGCGAATGCATTTCCGAAGGCGACATCTATGTAATCGACGCTGACGCTTGCGCTTCTTGTGGTGCTTGTGCTGAAAACTGCCCAGTTGAAGCAATCGTTGAGGAATAATTACATTCATATAACAACTGAACGGAGTCCTTATGACTCCGTTGTTGTTTATATAAAATTGGTGTTTATGAAACAGGTAGGCTTATGATACTTAAAGATAACGAAAGAATTAACGAAATAAATGAAAATTTAAAACTCATTGAAAAAGAAAATGGTTTGACTTTTGGGACTGACGCGTATTTGCTTTCTGCGATTATTCCAAAACGCACAAAACTTATCGGTGTTGAACTTGGTTCAGGCACTGGTGTTGTTTCGCTTTTGAGCCTTGCACGAAAAAAATGCAAATGCATTTATGGAGTTGAGGTGCAAGAGGAGTTCTTTGAATTAAGCAAACGAAATGCGACTTTAAATGGTCTTGAAAATGAGTTTTTCCCTATATACAAAAATGTAAAAGATATGACTGTTTCCGACACAGGTGGCGAGGTTGATTTTGTTTTTTCAAATCCGCCTTATATGACTGCATCGTCAGGAAAGGCAAATGAGAGTGTCCAAAAAAACATCGCTCGTCATGAGGTATGTGGCGATATAAATGACTTTTGTGCTTGCGCTAAAAGACTTTTAAAGCACGGGGGTAATTTTTATGTTGTTTGGCGTCCTGATAGGCTCTCTGACCTTATTTTCTCACTAAAAAGCAACAATTTAGAGCCTAAAAAATTGACTTTTATATACCCTAATTCTACCACTTCTCCCTGCCTTTTACTTGTGAGCGCAAAACTTGGAGCAAAAAGTGGAATGGTTGTAGATGAGCCTATCTTTATTTACAAAGATGGCACTACGGAATATACCGAAAGATACGCAAGCATTTACGAAAATTGTAGTTTGGAGTAAATATGAAAAACATTTTAAAAGAAGGCAAAAATGCGATACAGGGTGGCGTTTTATACCTTGTTGCGACACCGATTGGAAATCTTTCCGACATTTCAGAACGCGCTTTGAAGGTGCTTTCCGAGGTTGATTTTGTTGCGGCAGAGGACACTCGAAATTCGGGCAAACTTCTCTCTTGCTATGGCATTTCAAAGCCTATGATAAGTTATTTTGAACACAACAAGCGCGAACGCGGTGAGGAAATCATATCGAGGCTAAAAGGCGGTCAGAGTTGCGCTCTTATAACCGACGCTGGTACTCCTGCGATAAGCGACCCTGGTGAGGACCTCGTTCGTCTTTGTGCCGAAAATGATATTATTGTAACTTCAATTCCTGGTTGCTCTGCTGTTGTAAACGCTCTTGCATTATCGGCATTGCCAACTACAAGATTTTGTTTCGAGGGCTTTTTAAGCACTAACAAAGGTGAAAGAAGCGCTCGTCTTAATGAAATTAAAAACGACAAAAGAACGACTATTTTTTACGAAGCGCCTCACAAATTGAAAAAGACACTTTCAGACCTTTTTGATGCGTTTGGAGACAGAAAGATTTCGCTTTGTCGCGAACTTACAAAACTCAACGAGGAAGTTATTCGCACTTCCCTCTCGGGGGCTATTTCGTATTACGAAAATGTTGAGCCACGCGGAGAATTTGTTCTTGTTGTCGAAGGCGCAAGCGAGGCTGATGTGGCTTCCACGGCATTTTGGGCAGATATGAGCGTTGAAAAACACGTTGAGCATTATATCGCTCTTGGACAAAAGAAAATGGACGCAATAAAATCTGTTGCCAAAGACAGAGGCGTTGCAAAAAATGAAATTTATAAAGTAATTAACACTTAAAGGAAGCAGACCAAATGGTCTGCTTTTTTTATAATATAAATATTGATTTTACTGTAAAATCGTGCTAAAATAGAGTTGCGACATAATTGAACAATCTTAACGAGAAATACACTTTGGTAGAGGTGTATCCTTTTTCGCATACATAATTCGTTAAGATTGTTGTATCAATTGTGTCGCAACAAGGCGGAAGGTGCATTTTTACAGGTGCCGTCCCCTTAGGGCGGCACTTTTTAATGCAATAAAACAAAAAACACTTTATACCAAAGGAGAAAAGAAAAAATGAACAAATGTCCAAAGTGTGGGCAAGAGGTGGACGGAAATTTTTGTTCTAATTGTAGAACGAATATGACTGATACGCCAACATGTCCAAAATGCAACTCGGTTATGACAGGACGCTTCTGTTCTAACTGTGGCTATGACAAGGAGAATCCAAATGGGGAAACTACTTCCTTGTCATTTGCTGACAAAGTCAAAAATGTTTTCAATAAGTGTAAGGATTTTGTTGTAAAAAACAAAAAAGCCTTTTTGATGGGTGCTATTGCCCTTGCCTGTGTTATAGGTTTGATAGTTTTGATAGTGTGCTTGTCAAATATATACAGAGTTGGCAAGGTTTCTCAAATTGAAATCGGCATGAGCGAACAACAAGTAATTGATATTTTGGGAGAACCTACTGAAAAATCCGAATGGGGCGAATGGTACTGGTATGAGGACAAAGTATCAAAGAAAATAGAAAAAGCAGAAAAAATGCTTGAAGATGCCCTTGAATCAGAAAATGAAAGCAAGATTGAAAAGGCAATCGAAAAATACGATAAAATGTATGAGGAAATCGAAGAAACTCC
>JAZSDJ010000158.1:0-6503 GCA_045531105.1 Eubacteriales bacterium
CCCAAAGGAGTCAGTATGCTACCTCTTATAAGACAAGAAATTGACTCGGTTGTCCTCGTTTTGCCCAAGGATGTGGCTGAAAAAGATATGGTTCTTTATAGACGCGATAATGGTCAGTTTGTACTTCATCGTGTTGTTGAAATAAAGAATGACGAATACATAATGTGTGGTGACAACCAAACCGAACTTGAATATGGAATAAAACGAGAGCATCTTCTTGCCAAGGTAGCATATTTCTATCGTGAAGATGAAAAAATAACTCTTGATAATCAAAAATATCAAAAATATGTAAAATCCTTGCCGAGAAGACGTAGAAAACGCAAAATAAGAATACGTCTTGCAAGAATAAAAAACAAAATTTTTGGCAAAAAAACAAAGAAATAAAAGAGAACAGTGTAAAGACACGCCGTTCTCTTTTTTTATATTATTTTTTCTTGAAAATATAGAAATCAACTTCGACAGTGGTGGTAAGTTTGTCCACATGGTCGAGTTTTTCTTTATCGGAAAGGCTTGTTCTGTGAAAATAAGGAGTCATTTGAAATAGCGCCTTTATCGTGTCGTTTGAGACGATTTGCACCTCGTATTTGAGGTTTTTACACTCAACAAATTCAAACCCCTCGTAAGAATGTTCACTGACTTCATTAAGATATACTTCGTCATAAATAACTTGCTTTAATCCCTCTAAGTGATGCTTTCCTGCTATGCCTATGATAAGATAACCACCCGAGCGCAAAACTCTTGAAAATTCCTCGTCAGCCACGGGGGCGAACATATTGACAACAACATCGACACAGTCATCAATAACAGGCATATCGAAAATGTTTGAAACAGAGTAGAGTGTGTTTGTAATTCCAATATTTTTGTCATTTTTAGATGCGTGTTCCGTGCCGAATTTTGACATATCAAAGCCGAAAACAATAGCGTCTTTGCACTCTTCGGCGATTTTTGTCGTGTAATAACCCTCACCACAACCTGCATCAACTATAACTTTTGGCAAAAACCCTTTTACAATGTTAGACAGAGTGTCGCGAATTTGCGAATAAGCCCCCGAGGAAAAGAACAGGGAGCGCGCTCTTATCATCTCCTTAGAATCGCCTGCCTTTGCGTTGTTTTTCTTGCCAGGATTTAGGAGATTTATGTAACCACTTTTTGCAAAATCAAAGGAGTGATTTTTCATACATTTAAGACAAGTATCTTGTCTTAAAAGGGGATTTTTACAAAGAGGACACATTAAGTATTTTTCAATGTTCATATTTACCTCTCAAAGTGTTGATTTTGATAAATAATTGTGCTAATATATTATTAGATAATATTATTTTACTACATATGCGCGATTAAAGCAAGAACTTTGGAGGAATTATGCTTAAAGAAGGGCAAAAATGTACGATTAAGTGCGAGGAAATGAATAATTTCGGCAACGTCGTTTGCAGAATAGACGGCATTGTCGTTTTTATAAACGGAGCGGTTTCAGGAGATGTCGTTGAGGTGGAAATTAAAAAAATCACTTCAAATTATGCTATTGCTGAAACTACGAAAATTATAAGTCAATCCCCGTATAGAATAACACCGTCGTGTACTGTTTATGATAGGTGTGGTGGTTGCGTTTTCTCAATGATAAACATAAACAAAGAAAATGAAATCAAAACAGAATATGTAAAAGGAACTCTTAAAAAGTTCGGTATTGAAGCAATGGTTGATGATATAGTTTGCCCAGTACACGATTTTTATAGAAACAAAGTAATTCTTTTCTACGCAAACGGAAGATTTGGTTATATGGAGAGGGCGTCAAATAGAGTCGTTCCTCACAAATCTTGCCCACTTAACGACGGTATTTTTGATGACATCGCGAGATTTACAGCCAAAGAACTTGACGATAAAAAACTTCGCGCGCTTTATCTTCGTAAAAGTTCCGCTGAAAGTGGCGAAATAATGGTTTGCCCGATTTTTTCAAAGCCTACCGACATTAAACACTATGCCAAAAAATTAAAGAACGAATTTTCAAGAGTTTCGACAGTCTTGTCAGGACATATCTATGGAAAAGATTTTGTGCTTGAAGCGTGTGAATTTGAAACAGTGCGTGGTGACGGATACATAAGAGATACAATTTGTGGACTTACTTTTGAGATTTCGCCGAAATCGTTCTATCAAATAAACCACGCGTGCGCTACGGAACTTTACGAAAAAGCAATTTCATATCTTGATGCAGATGAAAATAGCCAAATTGCCGACTTGTTCTGTGGAACTGGTACAATAGGAATGATTGTCGCAAAGCGCACAGGCGCAAAAGTCTATGGAGTTGAAATTGAACCATCAGCAGTTGAAGATGCGAAACGAAACGCAAAACACAATGGAGTATCAAATATTGAATTTTTTGAGGGTGATGCGAAAAACTTCAATAAAAAAGTCGACGCATGTATTATCGACCCACCAAGAAAAGGTTGCTCGGACTTTATGCTCGACACCCTTTTAAGACTCAATCCGAAAAAGATAATCTATGTGTCTTGCAACCCAGATACAATGGCTCGTGACCTCAAAAAACTTACTCGTAAATATAAAATTACTGAACCAATCAGCGTTTTCAATATGTTCCCAAAAACAGGGCATATCGAAAGTGTCGTTTGTCTTACTCGTAAGTAAGACAAACATAGAGCGACAGACTATTACCTACGGAGAAAAATAAGAATGAACAAATTTGTTGAAAAAACAATGGAAGCACTTTGGTGCTATGGCGAAAAAAGAATAGCGCCAAAGGGCTTTTTTGTAGGTGATGACAAGGCAGAGGATTGCGTTTTAATCATCGGACTAAATCCTGCGGGGGATGAAAACGATGCAATGCGTGAGCAGACCGATAAAACCTATCTTTACTTTATAGACGACACAAGGCTTCGTAGCGACAGAGTACACAATGGCTATTTTGGAGCTATTTATAACCTTGTTACCTCGACCATTGGTCAAGCAAAATGGCCTTGGTGTAACAAGGAATGGAAGACATTAGAGGAAGAATTTGATAATAGCGACGATTTAAGTAACGACGACAAGGGCTTAATCAAAGCCTTTTATGATAGCCACAAGGACGATTCCTGTACCATTTACATAGGTGATATGTTTTACTATCATCAAACCTCATCAAAGAAATTGCCCTTAAAGAAAAATGGCTATGACCTTTCTGACTATTGCGAAAAAATGTTAAAAATGCACATTGATGAGCTGAAAGAAAGTAATAAAACCATAAGGTATATCTACATAAATAACGCAAAAGTCTCCCATTATATATCAAAGAATGAGACCTACAAGGAAATGAATGGAGTAAAAGTCTTCTTTGGTGGAATGCTTTCAGGTATGAGAGCTATGGACATATTTTCAAGGGAAAGATTGGTTAGCGAAATAAAGGAAAAAACAAGAATCATAGACGAAGCAACCAAAACCGCCAAAAGAGGCAAGGACGTATTTTGAAATGGGGATTGATACCATTTTGACAAACGACTATTTGTCAATCTATAACGCAACAAGGGACTATTTAAAATAGTCAAGGGAGAACAAATGAAAATAGGAATTTTCACAGACCCTCACTATAAGCAAGTAGATGCAGAAGTGAGAAAACATAATCAATCACTTGAAAAAACAAAGAAAGTGTTTGAAATCTTAAAAAAAGAAAATTGCTCTCTTGTGATTTGCCTTGGCGATATTATAGACACAGAGTCCAAGCATAAGGTTGAAATTGAAAATCTTAAAACAATCAAAAAGGTGTTTGATAATTCTGGAATAGACATAATTGCACTTATGGGAAATCACGACGGATTTTGCTTTACTCCTGAGGAGTTTTACGAAACACTTGGAGAAGAATATAAACCGAGAACAATTCATATGGGTGATAAAACTCTTATTTTCGTTGATGCAAACTTTTTTGATAATGGTGTAAGATACGCACCTGGTGACACAGAGTGGACGAATACTTTTGTGCCAAACATCAATGAGGTAAGGGAAAAAATTGAAAAATCCCTTGGAGATACATATGTCTTTATTCACCAAAATATCGACCCCGATATTTTGAAAAGCCACAGAATTGCAAACGATGTGGAGTTTAGAGAAGTGATAAAGGAAAGTGGCAAGGTAAAAGCAGTAATTCAAGGTCACTTCCACGACGGAAAAAACTCTTGTCACGACGGAATAGATTACATAGCGGTTCCCGCAATGTGCGAACACGAATTGCCATACCTTATTTTGGAGATATAAATGAACAAATTTGAAATAACTTTTCTTGGTACTTGCGCTTGCGATTTTTCACCAAGACTACAAACTGACCTTAAAGACAAATTTGATAAAGATGCCCGTAGGTCCTCGTCGGTTTTGCTCGACGGAAAATATTTAATTGATTGTGGAGTCCACACGCTTGAAAGCCTTGAAATTCAAGGCGCAAATAAGGACGAAATCACTGACATTTTTATAACCCACACTCACGACGACCACTACGACGAAAACAATATAAACGCGCTTGCAAGTGGCAGAAAAGAGCCACTTCGTGTATGGTTAAGAGAAGGGGCAAAAACAGAAAAACTTGAAAATGTTGAAGTTAGATATATGTCACTTTCCCGAAAATACGACCTTGGCGAAATAAGTGTTACAGGACTTGTTGCAAACCACGACAAAGAAGCAAGCCCACAACACTTTTTAATAGAAAAAGAAAACTCAAAACTTTTCTATGGTTGCGATGGCGCGTGGTTTATAAACGACACATATTATCACCTTAATAAATTGCATCTTGATGTGGCAATTCTTGATTGCACAGTAGGAGATTATGTTGGCGATTATAGATTGGCAGAGCATAATAGTATTCCTATGATAAGACTTATGATTCCGTCACTTAAATGTATAGGGGCGATAGACGAAAACACGAAAGTTTATCTTTCGCACATTGCCCCCTCACTTCACAAATCGCACGAAGAAACAGTTGAAATAGCAAAAGAGTTCGGCGCGTATGTTGCATATGACGGGCTGACGATAAGGAGAAATGATGAAAGTTGTAATTGCAATCGACTCGTTTAAAGGTAGCACCGATACCTTTGAGACATCAAAGGCAATCGCACAGGGAATAAAAAAAGTTTATAAAGACGCTCAAATTACCACACTTCCTCTGGCAGATGGTGGTGAGGGAACGGTTAGCGCAATCGTTTCTGCAAAGGGTGGAAAAATGTGCAGGGCAAAAGTTAGTGACCCACTTGGAAACAAAATTGATGCATCTTATGGAATCGTAGATAAAACCGCAATTATCGAAATGTCAAGCGCATCCGGCTTGCCTCTTGTGCCAGAAGAAAAGAGAAATCCTCTTTTCACAACTACATACGGAACAGGCGAACTTATAAAAGATGCAATCGACAAAGGCTGTCGCAACTTTATAATAGGCATTGGTGGTAGCGCGACAAATGACGGCGGTGTCGGTATGCTTAGCGCCCTTGGCTTTGAATTTCTTGACGATAACGAAAAAGAAGTTCCACTTGGCGCTCGTGGACTTGAAAAAATAGCAAAAATAAACACACATAGCGCCCTTTCGGTTCTTAAAGAGTGCAGATTTGAGGTCGCTTGCGATGTCAAAAATGTCCTTTGTGGGAAAACAGGTTGTAGTGCAGTCTATGGCCCACAAAAAGGCGCAACTCCCAAAATGGTCGAAGATATGGACAAATGGCTCGGCGAGTATGCTAAGTTGAGCGAGTGTGTGCTTGGCAAGGATTTTTCACAAACCGAAGGCACAGGCGCAGCGGGAGGACTTGGCTTTGCTTTTGTCGCTTATCTTGGCGCTACACTTCGCTCTGGAATTGATATTGTAACAGAGGCAATAGGGCTTGATGAGTGTGTGAAAAATGCAGATATTGTAATCACGGGCGAGGGTAGAATGGACTCGCAAACTGCGATGGGAAAAGCACCCATAGGAGTGGCAAAAATTGCCAAAAAATATAACAAAACAGTTGTCGCAATCGCAGGCTCTATAACTGATGATGCAAAAGAGTGTAACAATCACGGAATTGACGCAATCTTCCCAATCGTAAAATCTCCGTGTACACTTGAATTTGCAATGGACAAAGAACGAGCAAAAATGAATTTAACAGACACAGCGGAACAGATTTTTAGGCTTATAAAGGCAACGAGAGGTTAAAATGGAGAAAATAATAACTTACGAAAATCTCAGAAATTTTGCTTATTCAAACGACAAAATAGTAGAAGGTGAAATCAAAGGCATAGTTCTTGACTTTTTTGGACTCGGTGGAATGAATATGTTTAAGGGCGACTTTGCCGATGCAAAGGAGTTCGCAAAAGAAGGCGTTCTTTTCGTAATTCCTTACACAAATCCTTGGTGCTGGATGAACAAGTCCGCGGTTGACTACACCGACGAAATTCTTGATGTGCTTTTTGAAAAATATAACCTCGCGCCTGACACGAAAGTTGTGTCAACAGGTGGAAGTATGGGTGGACTTAGCGCACTCGTTTACACAAGATACGCAAAGAGAACC